>JBBQIY010000020.1:0-12813 GCA_038325415.1 Kiritimatiellia bacterium | reverse complement strand
CGGTGAGGACATCCCCAACTATGTCGAGATCACGCCACGTCTCGTTGTGGAGCTTTTTTTTAGAGTTGTTGAAATCAAATCGTTGGTTCATAATCTGATACGCCTGTTTACGCTGAGGCCAACAAGCAAAGGCTGGCGGGGGCGCGAGCCAAAACTTGATAATTGGGAGCAATTCATCTTTGAACGTGCAAGCGAGAAGAAGAGACGCGAAGTGAAGCGATTCGCCCTGTTTTCACTGATCAGCCATGTGATCTTTGTCGCGGTTTGCGTTGTCTCTGGATATTGGTTTCTCATCGTGCTCATCACGTTTGCCCCCTTCTATGGGGTCTCGTTTCACGGGTTCATGGTTGGTATTCATCAGCATGCCGCATGCGACCCCAATAATCCTGATTTTCGGGTGAGTTGCGGTGATGCTAAATTGGATCCGATAAGTTCTTTTCTCTACTGGCACATGGAATACCATATTGAACACCACATGTTCCCCTCAATCCCTTGCTACAATCTGAAGAAGTTCAGCGAGTTCATTGCCGATCAAATGCCTCCAAAGGAGTACGCGCTTCCACGGATCCTTAAACTCCACAGGGCCAGCAGGGCAAAATACGGGAACTTCCAATTTTGGCGAGACAACTTCGGGCGCTACAAAGGGATCTAGCAGCTTGTCTGTTTCTACTTGTGCGGATCGCGCTAAATCGGACTTGTCCTCCCAAAGGAGCGGGGGTTTTCCAACCCCCGTCGTGTCGGGGACAGGAATGTCCCCGCTCCGTTGTACTCGCAACTTCTTCTGCCAGCGTTAAGACCGTTATCGTTCGTCCGAAATATTGTTGCGGTTTTGACATCATCCAAGGACACATCGTGTCGATGCGATTGTTGCGAAGACGTAGAGATCTACAACGCCTGCTGGCTTCGTGGTGACGACAAAGTGAGCGTTCCGAAGGGCAGAGTAGCGTAGACTTAACACTGCGTTTAGTTCTTCGTGCGAAATATCTGGCGTGGGCGAATTGTGTTGTGCTAGGATGTACCCATGAACATCCAACAAGCCATAGCGGACATTGTCACGACTGAAGATTTGCTTGAGCGCGCACTCAAGCTCTCCGGTCTGGTTACGACTTTGTTTGCCGAGGTCGGATTTAAGCTCGTTGTCGTCGGCGGGTCGGCGGTGGAATTTTACACCGAGGGAGATTATATGTCGGGCGATATCGATTTCTGCAGGCGAGAGGCCCAGCACATTCCCCTCCGATTGGCGCAGGACGTCATGGCGAAGCTCGGTGCGACCGGCGGCCCCAGGAGCTGGCAGGTGTGTGGCCTTTTCGTGGATATGCTTGGATTCTTGGAAAACGAGTCCACATCTCCACTACGGACGGTTGAGACGCCTTATGGTTCTGTGACTTTGGTCCCGCGCGAATTGGCACTTGTGGAGCGAGTGCTTGCGGCTTACTATCCGCAAACGTCCATAGAGGCATTGATGGTCGCAAAGCAAATGATGGCGTCCAGCCTACACGATCCGACCATGGATTGGGCGGAAGTTGATCGTCTGGCTAATCTTAACGACTTCAAGATCCAGCAGGAACTCAAAAGCCTCAAGGCGGAGGTGGAAAATGGATAAGGTCATTTCCATCACATGGGAGGAATGGAAGGCGGGACGAGAGGCCAAACGCGAGACGCTTCGCAAGCTCGGCTTGGATGCCCCCTCCCGCCGAAGTATCAGCTCCTCCGACAAGCATCTCCGTAAGGCATTCGGAGGCAAGCGCGTCCCGGACTTCTCCGTTTCGCCACGTGAGCCAATATTACACCAAGATTCATCGTCAGCCCCCGGCGGAGCGTGACATGCAGGTGTACTTCGGCGTGTCGGCTCCATCGATTCATCAGATGATCGTTACACTGGAGAAAAACGGGTTGATCAGCCGTATTCCAGGTCAGTCCAGAACAATTTCTGTCTTTGTCCCGAAGGCGGAAAACCCTGAGCTTGACTGAAAATGATAAAGGAGCATTTACATTGAAAACAGTTGATGCCATTGCGGTTTCGGTTGCGGTAATTTTGTGGCAAAGCCTATGTATCGGCGCAGTTCAGGAGGTGAACCATGCAGGAGATGCTCAGATGAATGTGGTGAATTATGAGGCCTTCGGTGCACGGGGGGATGGCAAAACAGACGACATCGCGGCCATTGCCAAGGCGCATGCGTATGCCAACCAGCATGAGCTGCCCGTGAAGGCAGACGATAACGCAACGTATTACATCGGCGGGCAGGACAAGACGGTGCTCATACAAACAGACACCGACTTTGGTGCCGCCAGATTTGTCGTCGATGATACCGATGTTGAGAACCACCGGAGCCACATATTCAAGGTTCTCTCTAGGGCGCAACCGATCATCCTGAAAGGGCTTGTGTCCCTGAAGCGGAATCAGCGCAACATCGGTGCTGCTCTGCCTCAGATCTGTGTCGTGCGCATGACTGATTCCAACGTCAAACGCTACATCCGAAGGGGGCTAAACCAGAACAGCGGCGTTTCACAGACCGACGTCATTATCGTCGGAAAGGATGGCGATGTAGACATCAACACGCCAATCCTGTGGGATTTTGATCAGATCACTGCGATTGTCGCTTATCCGGTGGACACGACACCGCTGACGATCAGCGGCGGCCTTTTCACCACCATCGCCAATGCTGCGGAGTCGAAATACACCTACTATGCACGGGGTATCGCGATTAACCGCTCTACTGTGCTTGTTGAAGGTCTTCAACATCGTATCACTGGCGAGGGCGATCATGGGGCACCATACAACGGATTCATTTCTATCAGCGACTGCGCCAACGTGACCGTTCGTGATACGACGCTGAACGGGCACAAGACCTACTCGACAATTGGTAGCGCGGGCAAGCCGGTGTCCATGGGCACTTACGACATTTCAGTCGCACACGCCCTGAATGTATCCTTTGTGAATTGCCGTCAGTTCGACGATATCAAGGACACGACACATTGGGGGATCATGGGGTCGAACTACAGCAAGAATCTCTTGTACGAGCGATGTGAGTTGTCGCGATTTGATGCCCACCAGGGCGTGGCCAGTGTGACGATTCGTGACTCGATTCTGGGTCATGCGGGCATCAATGCTATCGGCAGCGGGAAATTCGTCGTGGAGAATACTAGCGTCTACGGCGGAAACTTCATCAGTCTGCGTAGCGACTACGGGAGTACATGGCAGGGCGAGTTCGTCATTCGGAACTGCGTGTTTGTGCCCTCATGCGGGAGGCCGGTCAGCGCAAGCCTGATCGGCGGCTCAAATGACGGTCAACATGACTTTGGATACTCTTGCTACATGCCCGGGCGAATCACCATCGAGAACTTGCATATTGACGACTCCAGGCACCCGAAGAATTATCAGGGGCCTGCCATCTTCGCAGATTTCAATCCGCGTTTTACCGATGCCACTTATGTGGAGAAATATCCCTACCTTCGAACACGTGAAGTCGTCCTCAACAACGTATCCACAGCAAGCGGTAAACCACTGAAAACCAGCAAGAATTCGGTTATGTTTAAGGATGTTCGAATTGAGAAGCAGCAAGTTGAGAGTGGCGAGTAGCGAATAAATTACGAATTACGGTAGTTTCCGCCGGGGCTCTGCCCCAGACCCCGTTTAGAGAATGAAATGCTGGGTGAGATTTTAGGGTGATTTTTTTGCATACTCGGACTTGTCCTACCTCATGACCAAATCAAAAAGGATTTCGCGAAATGGCCTACACGAGATTTTTCAATGTTAGGCGCAATTTGATTGTCTATTTCTAAAACTGGAGGTAAACTATCTGCATGATGGCCATGACGGCAAAACAAAGGAATCGGCCATTCGAGATTATCATTTTGAAATTTTTGGACCCTTGGCAAACGAAATCCAGTATACGTTCATGCGCGATTGGTATGCCATGACGGATGAGAGTCCTGATGAATTGCTGAGTGAGGCCTATTTTGGCAAACAAGACAGTGCTGGCCCGATTGCCGCGCGACTGGTCAACTGCGGCCCAACTTCGCTGGAAAATTCTGTGGAGGAGGTTTTTTTCAATGCCATTGTGGAAGCACGATATGAAATCACAGTGGTCACACCGTATTTAGTGCTGACCGAACCGTTGCTGTACGCGATTCGCATGACGGCGATGCAGGGTGTACTCATCCGCCTCATTGTTCCAGCGAACAACAACCACAGATCCGTCTATTATGCCTCGCGGTCGCAATATCAGGAATTGCTTGAGGCAGGGGTGAAGATTTTGAGCGACAAGGGCCACTCCTACATGCCAAAGCGATGGTGGTGGATGGCTTGATCTCGATCTTTGGCTCTGCGAATATGGATGTGCGGAGCTTGAGACTCAACTATGAAACGACCGTGGTCAGTTACGACGCTAATCTCGCCGGACGCCTGATGGGCGAAATGTTGCGGGAAATTTCCGAAAGCAACGGGATCCATTTGGGCGCATGGCTCAGCCGTAGCCGTCTCGATCGACTATTGGAAAATGTCTGGTCGCTTGCAACGCCGATTTTGTGAGAAGCTGCTTCGCAAATGTATTTGCCCTAACGGCCTGTTATATGTGAAAATGGGTGGCAAAGGAGTTTTAATCGTTGAGTTCGTTTGAGCTAGTTTCAGAATACCGTCCGTCGGGTGACCAGCCGCAGGCAATCGAGCAGATTGTCGCGGGGTTCCGTGCTGGCATGAAATCGCAGGTGCTGGAGGGCGTGACGGGGTCGGGCAAGACGTTTACCATGGCTAATGTCATTAAGAGCCTCGGAAAGCCAACGCTTGTTATTTCGCATAACAAAACGTTGGCCGCGCAGCTCTTCGGCGAACTGAAAGCCTTTTTTCCGAATAGTGCGGTCGAATATTTTGTTAGCTACTATGATTACTATCAGCCGGAGGCGTACATTCCGCAGACCGATACCTACATCGCCAAGGATTCTGCGATCAACGATGAAATCGAACGCTTTCGACTTTCCGCCACGAACTCGCTGCTTTGTCGAGATGACGTGATTGTGGTGGCGTCGGTCTCCTGCATCTACGGTTTGGGATCGTCCGAAGATTATACGGCCATGACGCTGAATGTGGAAAAGGGTCAGGAGCTAGACCGTGACGCAATGCTGGGTCGTCTGGTTGCGATTCAATATCAGCGCAACGACTTCGAGCCGCAACCTGGCGTTTTCCGAGTTCGGGGCGACACGGTTGACGTTTTTCCTTCTTACAACAATAAGGTCGGGATAAGAATCGAGTTGTTTGGCGATGAAGTGGAGGGGCTTTCGGAGTTTGATCCCGTGAGCGGCAGGACGTTGCGGCGCTTGGAGAAGACGATTATTTCGCCAGCGAAGCACTTCGTGATGCCGCATGACAAGATGCTCGATGCCATCGATGCAATCAAAGCGGAGATGGTTGAGCGTGTAGCGTGGTTCGAGGCGAATGGCAAGCTGATCGAAGCGCAGCGGATTCAGCAACGTACGATGTACGACATGGAAATGTTTCGAGAGATTGGCTTCTGCACGGGCGTAGAGAACTATTCGCGGCACCTTGCGGGGCGAGCACCCGGCACGCCGGGTGAGTGTCTGATCGATTATTTCCGCAAGCCGTTTTTGACGATCATCGATGAGTCGCATGTGACGATGCCACAGATCCGTGGTATGTATAACGGAGACCAAGCACGCAAGACCCTGCTGGTGGATTACGGCTTTCGACTGCCTTCGGCGAAGGACAACCGGCCGCTAAACTTTGAGGAATTCAATAGTAAGATCGAACAAACGCTTTATGTCTCGGCAACGCCTGCGGTTTATGAACTCGGCATCGCCGAGCAGAAGGTCATTCAGGTGATTCGCCCGACTGGGCTTCTCGATCCACCTGTCGAGGTGCGACCGTTGAAGGGTCAGATCGACGACCTCATGGAAGAGGTACGCAGTTGCTCGGAGAAGGGGGATCGCGTTTTAGCGACGACCTTGACGAAGCGCACGGCGGAAGACTTGGCGCAGTATCTGCGCGATTCGGGATTACGCGTGGAATACCTGCATTCGGACATCGATACGCTGGAGCGCATCGCCATTCTGTCACGGCTGCGAAAGGGTGAGTTCGATGCGCTGATTGGCATCAACTTGTTGCGCGAAGGTCTCGATTTGCCGGAAGTGGCGTTGGTGGCAGTGCTCGATGCCGACAAGGAAGGTTTTCTGCGCAGTGCGACGGCACTTATTCAGACGGCGGGGCGCACAGCTCGGCATGTAATGGGCCGCGTGATTCTCTATGCTGACAAGATGACGGATTCGATGCGGAAGATGATCGACATCACGGAGCGACGTCGCACCATTCAGATTGAACACAACGAGAAGCATCATATTACCCCGCGCAGCGTTAACAGGATGCTCAGCGAGGATGATGCCGTGAGGAGTGTGGCAGGCGAAATTGAGGCGCAGATTGTTGCTGAGAAGGGAGCGGATTATGATGTGGCAACGGCCATCCGCGATATTCAGCGCGAAATGCTGGAGGCTGCCGAGGCACTTGAATTCGAGCGCGCCGCCGCCTTGCGCGATGAGTTGCGGGAACTGCAAACTTCTTGCAAAAACGACACGAATAAGCCATTATCTCCCAAGACCAAGCGGAGAGAGAGAAAATGAAACACGACATCACCACATACGGCAATCCAGTTTTGCGAAAGAAGGCCACAAAAGTTAAGAGCGTTACGACGGCGATTAAAGAACTCGCTGCCTCGTTGCTGGAAACCATGTACGCCGATGAAGGGCTGGGGCTCGCGGCGGAACAGATCGGCAGTACAGAAGCTGTTTGCGTTGTTGATGTGCCCGCAGATTTTCAGGGCGAAGACTTTGTTAAGCTCAACGAAGGCATCAAGATGCCGATGGTGCTCATCAATCCAGCGATTAGCGAGCCCGAGGGAACGCTCCGGCGCAAAGAGGGATGTCTGAGTTTTCCCGACATGTATATGGAAGTGACGCGGCCGCGCTCGTGTACGGTTTCCTACATGGGGCTTGATGGTAAACATTATGAAGTGCGCGTTTATGGACTTCTCGCCCGAGCGGTGATGCATGAGACGGATCATTTGAATGGCATTTTGTTTATCGATAAACTCTCGCCAGCTCAGAAGCTGGTTTGCGCTGGAAAACTGCGAAGGATTAAGGCCGATACTGCTGAAAAAAAGGCGTAGCCCTTTTTTGAGGGCGTAAGGCGTAGGGCGTAGGTGTGGCTGGGGACACCCCAGTCCCCGTTTAGAAAGGGAGCAGAGTAATGGAAAAAGAGCAGACGTCACGATATATGAGCAAGCAGTTTGCTATCCGGATCGTTAAGCTCTACAACCATCTTTGTACAACCAAGAAGGAGTATGTTTTGTCTAAACAACTCTTGCGAAGCGGTACGAGTATTGGGGCAAATTTGGCCGAAGCGGAGTGCGCTATTAGCAAAAAGGATTTTATTGCCAAGTTTTACATTGCCCACAAAGAATGCGCGGAAACCTTATATTGGCTCGAACTGCTCCACGAGACAGAGTATCTTTCTAAAGGCGAATATGAAAGTATTGTAGAGGACTGTATTGAACTTCGTAGAATGTTAACAGCGGCAACGAAAACCCTCGAAAACAAACAATGAAATTTTACCCTCGAGGGCGTGGCTCAGAAGCGATAAACTTAAATCATAACGGGGTATGGGGTGTCCCCATCGGAAGCTACGCCCTACGCCTTACGCCCTACGCCCGAAATTCTTTTTCTTAGAAAGCGTTCCTACTAACTATGACAACATCATCATCTTTCATTAAAAACGATCTCCTCGCAAAGGGCGTGAACATGCCCGATCCCGATTCGGTCTTCATCAGTGCCGAGGTCGATCCCATGCGCATTCATCTGGGAGCGATAATTCATCCGGGGTGTCGTTTGTCGGGTGCCGATACGTCGATTGGTCCGAATTGCGAGATCGGCGCCGAATCGCCGGTAACGCTTCGCAACTGCCAGTTGGGCAAAGGGGTTGTGATCGGCGGGGGATTTCTGGATGGAACGACGATGCTCGATGGCGCGTCGGCGGGGGATGGGTTTCATTCAAGACCCGGAACGTTGCTAGAAGAGTTCAGTAGCGTGGCGCATACGAACGGTCTGAAGCAGACGATTTTAATGCCGTACGTGACGCTGGGCAGTCTGATCAATTTCTGCGATGTGCTGATGGCCGGTGGAACAGGTTCCAACAACCACTCGGAAGTGGGCTCGTCCTACATCCATTTCAATTTTACGCCGCATCAAGATAAGGCGACGGCCTCGCTGGTCGGTGATGTGCCGCATGGCGTGATGCTGGATAAGGCCCCGATTTTCTTGGGAGGGCAAGGCGGAATGGTGGGGCCCTGTAGGATTGCTTTCGGGACGGTTATTGCGGCAGGGTCGGTACTCCGCCGCAGTGTGCTGGAGGAGAATCTGCTCATTACCGGCGCTTCCGATTCCTCGGGCATGCGAGCGCGCTCCTACAATCCAACGCGATACGGAAAAATCGATGGCGTAGTTGAGAATTGTCTCGTTTACCTAGGGAATCTCTTGGCACTCAAGGCTTGGTATGCGCATGTCCGAGCACCGGTGATGGAGAAGACGCCGTGGGGTTCTGCTTGTATCAAGGGGGCTCAGAAGCGCTTGGCCGAGGTCTGGAAGGAGCGCCTGAAGCGGCTTGACCAGCTTTCGGACAAGCTCAAGGTTTCGATTGATGGAGCTGGGGATAAAGCATCGAGTCTTGTCTTTGTGGCTCAACATAAGTTCGTGGCAGAGTGGCCGCAGATCAAGGAGCAATTTCAGGCGCTTGATGTAGAGGTGCTGAAGCCCGAGGGGCGGGCGGCAACGGCGGCAACGGCGGTGGCAGCGCAGGACGATTATCTCGCGGCCGTGAAGCAGTTGAGAGCGGAGGATAAGGCGGCGTTGACCGCGTGGCTTGAAAACATAGTGAGCAAAGTGCTTTCTTGAGGGCGTAGTTCACCAAGAGAAGGAGTAGGGAGTAGGGAGTAGTTTCCGATGGGGACACCCCATGCCCCGTCATTGATTTGGTTTGTCGTAGGCTGTGGCTGGAAGCTGGCCGCAGATCGGGACGAGGAAGCCCCTCAGCCAAAGAAAAGCGGCGGCAACGCGCGATGCGCTAGCCGAATGCGGCTGGCCGGGACGGCCGAGCCCCACCTTGGAGGAGGCTGCAGAGTTTGATGGCAGATTGCAGATGCTGGAATGCGTTGAACTTCGCACTACTCGCTGAGGCCGGAATAGTCCGCGATCAGTGATCGTGGACACGAAACGCGGCGCGCACGCCGCGTCTACTCTGCCATCTGCTTGCTCTTTCAAACGGGGTCTGGGGGGTCCCCGGCGGAAACTACGCACTACGCACTTCGCCCTACGCCCTCTCCTGAACTGCGTCCTGCTCCCTCTTACAAGCTACTTACTCTTTCCGGAGAGGTCAGGATGTTTAGAGCGGCGGGAACCGAGGCGGCTGAAGAAGACATAGACCACGGGAATTAAAAACAGGGTCAGCACGGTACTCGTAATCAATCCGCCCAAGGCAGCGACCCCCATCGGGCGTCGGCTTTCAGCGCCGGCCCCGAAACCAATGGCCAATGGCAAGATGCCGAGAATCGTTGAGAAACTGGTCATCAGGATGGGGCGAAGGCGTAGCGAACCCGCCTCCAGCATGGCCGTTCGGGCATCCTTGCCGAGCGTCATTTGCTGGTTCGCGAAGTCGACCAGCAGAATCGCGTTCTTGGTCACGAGTCCGATTAGCAGCACGAGGCCGACCTGACTGAAAAGGTTCACGCCCATGGACGGAATGCGCGGAATGGCCGCCGACAGCCAGTGCGCCGCAGCCGGAGGATTGGGTGCATAATGCGACCATCCGTAAAGGCCAGTGCCAAGCTGGTTCACCCCGCTCAGGAGCCAGAGTGCGCCGAAGGCACCGACTGCCGCCAAGGGAATGGTGAGCATCACCGTCAAGGGATGTAACAGGCTTTCGAACTGGGACGCTAGGACCATGTAAACCACGACCAGCGCCAGAATCACGACGAGGAGGAATCCGCCCCCCGCTTCCTTGAAATCGCGAGTCTCACCCGACCACTCATGTCGAAATCCCGGTGGCTCGTTGTCCTTCAACATCGCCTCTACGCGTTCCACAGCCGTACCCAGCGAAACTCCGCTCGGCGTGCCTTCGATGGTCGCGGAGCGATACCGATTGTAGTGTGTAATCGCGTTGGGGCCGCCGCCAGCTTCTAGGTGGACGACGCCGCTGATTTGGATCAACTCGCCACGATTATTACGCAAAAAAATACGATCGAGATCGGAAGGCGTCAATCGCTCCATCCGTTCCAACTGGGCGAGAACTTGGTATTCCTTGCCACCGCGTTTGGTTTGGCTGATTTTTTGTCCGCCAAAAATGATTTGCAGGGTTTGCGAGAGTGACTCGATTGAGATGCCGAGGGTTGCGGCGCGATCGCGATCAATGATCACGCGTAGCTCTGGTTTGTTCAGTTCAAAGCTGCTGCGCACGTTGGCCAGAAAGCCGGTGGCTCTGAGTTTATTGGCCAGATCGGCGGCCTGGCGGTTGAGCGCCTCCAGATTCTGCCCCTCAACCACGAGCTGGAAAGGCTGCCCGAAGCCGCGACTGACCGCCTTGGGAATAATCGGGATGGCGAAAGCCCCCTCAACTTCGGTAAAGAAGCGAGCACCCAGTCCGTGCGGGCCGCCCACAATATCCTGTACGCTGCGTTTAGCATCATCCGCAATGCGAATAAAGAGGAAAGCTTGGTTGCCTTTGCCCGGTCCGCCAAAGCTTGGTGCTGTGATCGAGAAATAGCCTTCTACCTCTGGCACGTCGCGCACGATGCCTTCGATCTTGCTCACCATGCGATCGGTGTAATCGGCCGTCGCACCCTCGGGGGTGAGCGCAAAGCAAAGCAGACGCCCCTTGTTCTCCTCGGGTAGGAATTCCTTGTCCAGACGGCTGTAGAAAAATCCCGCTGCAATGAGTGACAGCACCCCGACCGCCAGCACGCGCCAGGGATGATCGAGTGTGCGCTCCAAGTTGCGTCGGTAAGACTGCTCGATGCGTCGGAAGCCCCGTTCAAAAGATTGATAGAGGCGACCGTGCTGCACGTCGGCGATGGGTTTCAGAATCCTGGCGGCAATCATCGGCGTCAGCGTCAGTGCCACAAAACTTGAGATGACCACGGAACCGCAGAGGGCGATGGCGAATTCAACGAAGAGTCGCCCTGTGACGGTGGTTTGAAAGGCCAGCGGCAGGAATACCGCCGCGAGGGCCACGGTCGTCGCAATAACCGCAAAGGTGATTTCCTTCATCCCTTTCTGAGCGGCTTCCATCGGCATCATGCCATCTTCAATGTGTCGATAAATGTTCTCGAGAACCACAATCGAATCATCCACCACCACGCCGATCGCGAGGACCAATGCCAGCATGGTCAGCGTATTGACCGTGTACCCCATGACGGAGATGATCATGAAGGTGGCGAAAATGGAAACAGGAATCGACAAGGCGGGGACGATGGTGGAACGCAGGTTGCGGAGAAAGATAAAGATGGTCATCACGACCAGCAGGAAGGCGATCCCCAGCGTGACCCAGACTTCATCAATGGATTTCTCAACATAAACCGCCTCATCGTAGGGTAGCGCAACTTCAACGCCATCGGGGAGCAGAAGTTTTAAGCGCTCGAGTTGGGCTTTGACCTCCCGGGCCACTTCGATTGTGTTGGCAGTGGATTGCTTGACGACGCCGAGTCCCACCGAGGGTTTGGAATTGTAGCGCGCAATCGAACGCTCGTCTTCCACGCCGACCTCCGCTCGCCCGACATCGCTTAGCCGGATCAGGGTGCCGTTTTCGGAGCGGATGACCAGTCGGTTAAAATCCTCAATCTGCTTCAGTTCGCCGCGCGTCTGGATCGTCATCTCCCGCTCGAAATTCTCAATGCGTCCGCTCGGCAGTTCGACATTCTGTGTCGTCAGAGCCTGACGCACATCGAGAACGGTGACCTTCAGAGCCGCCATGCGGTCGGGGTCGAGACGGATGCGGGTTGCATAGCGTTTCTGTCCCCCGATGAAGATCGAGCTGACGCCTGGCACCGTTTGCAAGGGATCTAGCATGATGTCCTCAGCAAAGCCGGTGAGTTCGAGCGTTGAATAGCGGTCGCTGAAAAGGGAAATCCAGATCACAGGATTAGCATCGGCTTCCTGCTTGGCCACAATGGGTTCTTCAATATCATCCGGCAACTGCCCACGCACACGCGCCACGCGGTCGCGCACGTCCTGGGCGGCCGTTTCAATGTCGCGCGCGAGATCGAACTCCACCGTAATGCTGCTGACTTGTTCGCGGCTCTCGCTCGTCAACGAACGGACGCCCTCGACGCTATTGATACTTTCTTCGAGGCGCTCCGTCACCTCGGTCTCCATCACGGCGGCATCGGCACCGGGGTAGATGGTGGTGATGTTGACGATAGGCGGATCGATGTTCGGCAGTTCGCGTACGGGTAGGCCTATTAGCGAAATGATGCCGAACAGCACTAACGCCACGTTCATCATGACGGCTAAGACGGGTCGGCGGATACAGATTTGGGGAAGCGACATCATGGTTTGGATTCCTCAACCGCATCCGTTTTTACGGGCGCAACTGCTGGTTCGTCGAGAGGCGTGGCGATCACCTTGCCGCCTGGCCTGAGTTTCATCGTACCCTCGACGACAACCGTTTCGCCGACTTCAAGACCTTCCTTGATTTCCGATTTACCGGGCAGCCGTACACCGACGGTTACCGTCCGCATCTGCGTGACCCCTTCCGCATCGACC
>JBBQIY010000019.1:0-12964 GCA_038325415.1 Kiritimatiellia bacterium | reverse complement strand
GTAGCGAGTTCAATGCGGACAAGGCTCGGTATCATAAAGTTGTGATCATGACCGATGCCGACGTGGACGGTGCCCATATTCGGACGCTACTCCTGACGTTCTTGTACCGCCAGATGCGCCCGCTGATCGAGCGCGGCTACGTGTATTTGGCACAGCCACCGCTGTATCAGGTGAAGCGCAAGGGCAAGGAAGAATATGTCGAGAGTGATGCTCAGCTCACGGCCAAATTGCTTTCGCTCGGGTGCGAGGAGTTTACCTTTACCTCGATGGACGGCGAAAATAAGATTTTGGGCAAGGACATGAGCCCGTTGCTGGACGTGCTCGCCGCAAGCGAGGCGCTCTGTCTGCGGCTGGAGCGGCAGCATGTTGTGCTTGCCGATTTCTTTGCACGACGCAATCCGGAGACGGGCGAATTTCCGCATTTCCGTGTGATTACGGATGTCGATGGCAATCCTCTGACGCAGTACGTGTTCACCTACGATGAAGCCAACGCCTTGAAGGCGGAGACGGCGGCGATTCTAGCGTGTCCGCTTGAGGATCTCGACGAGCCGGAGAATCCCGCGTATTCCTGCACGGAGATGATGACCTCGACGCAGTTGCGCCGTCAGATGGATACGCTCAACCAGGTGTTCCATTTTGAACGAGGGCATTTCTTCGGCGATGGATCGCAGATCGGCGTGCTGACGGATTCGGTTGGCACCGAGTACAAGATTGATTCGCTCATGAATTTGCTCACGACGGTCCGCGACCGCGGTCGCAAGGGACTCACCATCCAGCGCTACAAAGGCTTGGGTGAAATGGATGCCGATCAGCTCTTCGACACCACGATGGATCCGAAAAACCGGAAGCTGTTGCAGGTGATTCTGGAGGATGCAGTGGAGGCGGACAACATCTTCAGCATGTTGATGGGCGACGAAGTGGCTCCGCGCCGCAAGTTTATCGAAGACCATGCGCTGATGGTCAATAACTTAGACATCTAGAGGAAGCGTCGCAGTTATGCCTATCCTGACTAGCAAAAATCCGTCAAAGCGGATTGAGTCTGAAATCAAGAGTTTTTGCCGTGATAACACGGGGAAAACGCTAAAGGTTTCTGACGTTCCTTGGCTAGCAAAGGATCAAGCGACAGAGTATGCTACTGAGATTAAAGCGTCCGGCTTTAATTTGTATACATTCCAGAACAGACCGGGTTTACTCAAGCAAGACGAATTGATGCTATGGCCAAAAAACACGGTGCCGCCTGAATCTAAAAGGGTCGCGAGCCGTGTTCGGAAAAGAATATCAATTGATTTGTTTGCAGGGGCTGGTGGATTGTCTTGTGGGCTTGAAATGGCAGGATTCCATCCCGTCTTAGCGAACGAATGGATCGACGCTTACGCCAATACATACGCAGTCAATCATCCCAATGCAAAGACGCTCAAGTGTGACATCAGGTCAATTGATGCCGTCTTGATAAAGGACTTGGTCGCAGAACACGGCGAGATCGATCTCATTGCGGGCGGCCCTCCGTGCCAAGGGTTTTCGGTAAACGCTCCGATACGCAGTCTTGATGATCAGCGAAACCACCTGTTCAAGGAATTCATTAGAGTTGTTGAAGCCGTTCGTCCAAAAGCAGTGTTAATCGAAAACGTTCCTGGCATTGTTTCTCTTGGTCAAGGAACTGTTGTTGAACAGATTTATCAGCATTTAACCGATCTTGGATATGCCGTGCAGCATAGAATTCTTTTTGCGGGTCATTATGGTGTACCCCAGATGCGTTATCGAACGGTGTTCATCGGCATCAGGAATCCAAAAGCCGAAATTAGATTTCCGTTTCCACAATATAATGCTACCGGGGTTGCGAACTTTACAAAAGCAAAGGAACTTTGCTTTCAGTTAGATGATGAAGAATTAGCTAGCCTGAAGAAATTTACAACCGTTTGGGATGCGATTGGCGATTTGCCGCCGTTGTATGGTGGGGAGCGAGATGTCGAGATCGATTATCCGGCTCCTCCAGAAACGGAGTTTCAAAAGATCATGCGGAGAGGCTCCCGTTATATTACGAGTCATTTTTGCAATAGGTTGACTGCGATAAACATCGAAAGATTGGCGCATATTCCACAGGGTGGAAGCTGGCGTGATATTCCTTTTGATTTGCTTCCGCAGGGTCTGAAAATTGCGCGGAGGAGTGACCATACGAAGCGATATGGGAAACTCACCTTGGATGGGCTGTGTTCAACGGTGCTGACGAAGTGCGATCCGCACTGGGGTAGTTTTTTTCATCCGACGCAACCACGCGTGATTTCCGTACGGGAGGCAGCGCGAATTCAATCTTTCCCAGATTGGTATCGTTTTACCGGAAGCATGACTGAGCAATATGCTCAGGTTGGCAATGCAGTTCCCTGCCTCATGGCATGTGAAATCGGTAAAACAATTCAACAACTCCTTGAGGAAAACGAATGAAACGGCCTACAAGGGATATTGTTGAGATTTCATCGATAGGTTTGTGGGCGGTGCTAACTTGCCACCGCCAGAAGAGCTAGACAACGCGATTCGACGGGCGTTAGGGCTGAGCTGACCGATGCTACGCATAGATTTAAGAGGATACTTATGAGCGAAGATAAAAACAACCAGAATCAGAATACATCGGAAATCGTAGTCGAGGCAACTGATGCCGACGCTCGCATGCCGGAAAAGGGCGTCACGCCGATTAATATTGAAGACGAGATGCAGAACTCGTACATCGACTATTCGATGTCGGTGATCGTCGGTCGCGCACTACCGGACGCACGTGACGGCTTGAAGCCCGTGCATCGACGCTGCCTTTTCGCGATGAGCGAATTGAACAACACCCACGACAAGCCGCACAAGAAATCTGCGCGTGTGGTCGGTGATGTCATGGGTAAGTATCATCCGCATGGTGACACATCGATTTACGATACGATCGTGCGAATGGCTCAGCCGTTCTCGATGCGCTATCAGTTGGTCGACGGTCACGGTAACTTTGGTTCAATCGACGGTGACGGCGCGGCAGCGATGCGATACACCGAGGTGCGCATGCAGCGCATGGCGGAGGACATGCTGGAAGATCTCGAAAAAGATACGGTCGACATGGGGCCGAACTATGACGAGACGCTCATGCAACCGCTGGTGCTGCCTTCCAAGGTCCCGAATCTTTTGCTCAATGGTTCAACGGGCATCGCGGTCGGTATGGCGACGAACATCCCACCGCACAACCTCAGAGAACTGTGCGATGCTGTGTTGCATCTAGTTGCTAATCCGCAGTGTACGATCGACGATCTGATGCGTTATGTGAAGGGACCGGACTTCCCGACGGCGGGCATCATCTGTGGCATGAACCCGATTGCTTCGATGTACAAAACGGGCCGAGGGGCGATGCGTGTTCGTGGCCGTGCGGAGATTGTGGAGCACGGAAACGATTCGCGCATCATCATCACCGAGTTGCCGTATATCGTCAACAAAGCGAACATGATCGAGCACATCGCGGAGCTTGTCAAAGAGAAGATCATCGAAGGCATCCGTGACATACGTGATGAATCTAAGGCGGACATCCGCGTCGTGATCGAGCTCAAGCGCGATGTTATGCCGCAGGTCATTCTCAATCTCCTCTACAAGCATACGCAGTTGCAGACGACGTTTGGTGCGACGATGCTCGCGCTCGACCATGGTCGCCCGAAGGTGATGAATCTCAAGCAGATTCTTCGCTGCTTTGTGGACCATCGTGTTGAGGTTATCGGACGGCGGACGAAGTTTGATTTACGCAAGGCCCAGGAGCGCTGCCACATTCTGGAAGGCTTCCGGATTGCTATCGATAATATGGACGACATCGTTCATATTATCCGAAACTCGCGCGACGACGTAGAGGCGCGTTTGCGCATGAACGAGCGCTTCGGGCTCAGTGAACTACAGTGCAACGCGATTCTGGAAATGAGACTCCGCCAGATCACGGGCCTCGCCCGCGACAAGATAGAAAACGAGTACAGTGCCATTCTGCTGCGCATTGAAGATCTCAAAGACATTTTGGCAAATCCCCAGCGCGTATTCGACATCATCACGGCCGATTGTATGATGATTAAGGATAAGTACGGCGACGACCGCCGCACCGAGATTACTTTTGCCGATGGCGAAGTAAACATGGAAGACATCATTGCCAACGAGCCCTGCATGGTGACGCTGAGTAACCGCGGCTATGTGAAGCGCGTGTCCCTCGCCGAGTTTGAAGAACAGGGCAGAGGGGGCAAGGGCAAGAAGGGCGCCAAGCTGAAGGATGGCGATTTCGTGATGAAGGTGTTTACCCCGATGACGCATGATCGGTTGCTCTTCTTCACGTCACATGGGCGTCTATTCACTGAAAAAGCATACCAGATTCCAGAGGCGGAACGCACCTCGTTTGGCAAGCCGTTGGTGAACCTGCTTCTGTTGCGTACGGAGATCGGTGAAGACAAGCGCGACGCGACTGGGAAGCTCCTCACACCGCGTGCGGCTGAGCGAGTTCTCGACATTATTTCCATCGATGGGTTTGCTGATGACAAGTGCGTGTTCTTTGCCACGGCAAAGGGTATTGTCAAGAAGACACATTTGAGCGAATTCAAGAATGTCCATAAAGCGGGCATCATTGCCATTAACATCGACGACGACGATGAGCTCATCGGCGTGACGTTGGTGGAGGATGCCGACGACATGATCCTCGTCTCTGCCAACGGACAGTCCATGCGCTTCAAGACATCGGACGTTCGCGCCGTAGGGCGTGCGGCACGGGGTGTCAGGGGCATACGCTTGGCGGGAGTTAAAGCGGTGACGGAAGAGTCCGCAGAGGGCGAAGAATCGACGGACGCATCGGAATCGCCGGAATCAGCAGAAGCCGAGGTCCCGGTGGGGCCGACGGACTCGCTACGTGCGCTTGTGAAGGTGGATTCCGATCCGACTTCGAGGATGCTGGTTCTCGTCGAGAAGGGCTTTGGCAAATGCACGGATTTCGATGCGTATCCGACCCATCACCGTGGCGGCAAGGGCGTGAAGTCCATCAATACGGGTGATCGCAACGGCAAGGTCGTTTTTGCGGCGGCGGTTCATCGCGAAACGGCAGCAACGGAAGAGGCTGCGGCTGTTCGAGGCGACTCGATCATGGTCATTACCGAAAAGGGCATCACCATTCGTACCTCCGTTGATTCGATTCGGGAGACGGGCCGTGTTGCAAAGGGCGTTCGCGTTGTGAATGTGGCCGAGGATGACCAAGTGGTTTCTGCCACGGTTATCGCAAGCGACGAAACCGACGAGGATGTGCCTGTGATTGACGGCGAAGCGAATGAAGTGACGGGCGCGGAGGCGGTTGGCGAGGAAGCGATTGCTGGCGAGGCTGAGGGTGTTGACGTTCCCTTGCCGGACGCTGAAAAGTAAAGGAGTCAAGTTGTGGGCAAGACTGGTTCAGTTCGGTCTGAAACCGACATGATAAAACAAATTGCTAACGACATCGCTAATGTAATTGTTTCGGCATTTCGCTCGGGATATTGTACCATTCCGCATCTGGATGTTTTTTGGTGGCAATCTTCAAGCCAATGGGGGCGGGGTGAATGTTACGACGGCGGTGCTGGGTTTCTCGCCACAGAAGATGGAGGCGATACTCGACTAGTCGCTATTCTCAAACGGGGAGCATTGAACCGCAAGGATGAGCGTAGTCTTTTTACGTGGATTAAAGTTCCTGGTGAAAAAGAAACGGGAATCGATGACGGCGATACTACGATTTTCTGGGGGCACGAATCGATGAAGCTGAAGCATGGTAACGCCTCGGCTTGTTGCTATACGAAAGAAGATTATTGTAAATGTTCGCATCTAACCGGATCGGATGTTTTGCTTTTCACTCTTTCATTTTCACTCTCGGCTTGTGGACAAATTTGGCTTGAATTCGTCAAGGCGGAGTCATTGCGTGTAATAGAATCTGGCAAAGTTTTTGACTTCGGCGAGAGCATCTCAACTGGTTGTTTCGACCGTATGAGTTCAGAAATTGAGGAGAGTATGCCAGAAGAATGAGTATGCTATCAAAGTCTTGGACACGAGAGGAGTTGCTCGCCGCACTAAACCTATACAACAAGTTGGCTTTCGGCCAACTCGACCAACGCAATCTTGCGGTCATTCAACTCGCCGAAAAACTCGGGCGGACATGCGGAAGCGTCGCGATGAAACTCGTTAATTTCGCATCCCTTGATCCTGTCCTGCGCCTGCGCGGCATCGATGGGTTGAAGGGTGCAAGTCGTCTGGATCAATCCGTTTGGAATGAATACCATGAGAATTTTGCAGATAGTATCGCTGACAGCGAGGAGATTCTACGCCATCTTTTTCAGGTAGCAGAGGACGAGGAATTAGAGGTTTCCGGGCGTGGTGGCATCCGAGTAGTTGCAAATTCAGTTTCACAAGTGGTGGGTGTAGACGTGGCATCTATGACGAAACAACGGCGCGGACAGAGTTTTTTCCGCGATGCGGTGTTGAACAACTATGACGAGCAGTGCGCGGTGTCAGGCATTGCGTTACGAGAGTTGCTGATCGCCTCGCACATCCTCCCGTGGAATTCGCATCCAGACGAACGGCTCGATGTGCGGAATGGCATTGCCCTCTCTCGCCTCCATGATGCGGCGTTCGATGGCGGATGGATCGCCTTTGATGACAACTTGTGCCTTCTTCTCTCCTGCCGGCTAAAAGGCATGCTTTCCCAACGCATCTTGAACGAGAACTTCGGCATGTTTGTGGGTTTGCCACTGCGCATTCCCACTGACGCACTGCCCCCCAATCCCACCTTTCTCGCCTTTCACCGAATGGAGATTTTTCGACAGTAGAACAGTAGCAAGGAGGTAACTTATTGAATCAAAGCGGAGTCGGAATGAGATCACATCAACCAAATGGGGGGCGAAATGAGTGTTGACGCGCACTGTGAAAAGTTCATGACCATGGAGATTCTTGGACGGAAAGCACTGTTTTCCAATTCCTGAATCAATGTCGGCTCCGTGCCGGAGGGATTATCCCTGTACGAATTGCGGGAAGGAAGCGCGGATGGCTGTGGTCTCGAATTTCTTTGCCTCTTGGATGGCGGTGTTGACTGGCATACCTTTAGCGAGGTTAGCCGTGATGGCTGCCGATATGGTGCAACTGGCGCCGTGCGTAGAAGCGTTTGGAATGAGTTCGGATTCGAGACGGGTAACGGTTACGCCTAGTTCGTGAAGCGGCTGAGAAACGCTTTGGTGCGTTCGTTACGCGGCTTGCCGATGACATCGGCGGCGGGTCCATCTTCGACGATAAGGCCATCATCCATGAAAATCACGCGGTCGGAAACATCGCGAGCAAACGCCATTTCGTGCGTGACGATCACCAGGGTCATGTGCTCCTGGGCGAGGCTACGGATCACCTTCAGGATTTCGCCGGTGAGTTCTGGGTCGAGGGCGCTGGTGGGTTCATCGAAGAAGAGTACTTGCGGATCGAGTGCCAGGGCGCGCGCGATCGATACGCGCTGTTGCTGACCACCCGAGAGCTCGAAGGGATAGGCGTTCGCCTTTTCTGAAAGGCCCATGCGAGCGAGCAGTTCGCGTCCGCGTGTTTCTGCCTCCGCTGGTGAACGACGGAGCACGTGGACCTGTGCCTCGGTGAGATTGCGCAGAACGGAGAAATGAGGGAAGAGGTTGAAATTCTGGAAGACGAGACCCAGCTTGAGGCAGATTGAACGGAGGGTTCGGGCGTGGGCGTAAACGCCGTTCTCGACCATGCTTTCGCCACAAACTTTGACCGTGCCGCCGCTCACCGTTTCGAGATTCGTGATGCACCGCAGGAGGGTGGACTTGCCGGAGCCGGAGGGGCCAATAATCGAGACCACCTCTCGGCGATGGACGTCAAAGGAAATGCCCCGGAGCACGTTAAGCGAACCGAAGGATTTCGAGAGATTCGATACGGATATCATGGTCTCCATTTCAGGCCCCCGGCTACTTGTAGTAGGCGAGCTTCCGTTCGATTCTTTCGAATGCGATGGAAACGAGCCAGTTCATGACAAAATAAAAACCGCCTGCGACGAAGATCGGTACGACGGAGAATTGCCGTGCAGAGATGGTCTGTGCGGCGCGGAAGAGTTCGGCAACACCGATGGTCTGCGCCAGCGCGGTATCCTTCACAAGTGTGATGACTTCGTTGGCTGAGGCGGGAACAATTCGCTTGATGACTTGGGGCAGTACGATGCGGAGGAACGTCTGCGCTTTTGTGAAACCGAGGACCTTTGCTGCTTCATACTGTCCCTTGGGAATGGCCTCGATGCCACCACGATAAATTTCTGCGAAGTACGCCGCGTAGTTGATGACAAATGCAATCACGACGGCGGTGAATCGCGAGAAGGGCGTGGTTTTAAAGAGGTAATACGGTGCGAAGTAAACGAACAGCAGTTGGAGGATAAGCGGAGTTCCGCGCATCACGAGCATGTAGACATTGACGATGCCACGCAATGGGCGCAGGGGTGACATGCGACCGAAGGCGATGGGGAGCGCGAGCGGAAGGGCGAAAAGAAGCGTGAGGAAGAAGATGGCAAGCGAGATTCCTGTGCCTTGAAACATGGGCAACAGCAGTTGTCGCATGCTCTGAAACCATTCCACCAAATCGGAGTTCAAACTTTTCACCTTTCCGTCGTCGTGCTGCCCGCAGGCTGTTCGGCCGCAAGAGCTTTTTACTTGCCGATAACAGAAATGTCGGCGCTAAACCATTTTTCGGAAATTTTGGCGACGGTTCCGTCCTTCGACATTTCAAGCAAGGTGCTCCAGACTTTTTCCATCAGTTCGAAATTGTCCTTGCGGAAGCCAACGCCATATTCTTCGCCACCGAGCGTTTCATCAAGGATCTGGAAAGGTTTGCCTGAGCGCTTGATATTGTCCTTGGCCACGATGAGATCCATGACGATGGCGTCAATCCCTTTGGATTCGAGATCCATCAATGCTGTGAGATATTCTTTGTATTCGACAACGCCACCTAGGCTTGCTTTGAAGTCGGGTGCTTTCTCGATGGCATCGACTCCCGAGGATCCGGCTTGTGTGCCGATCTTTTTCCCGGCGAGGTCAGCGAGGGTTTTGTATTCGGAATCGGCGCGGACGACGAGGACCTGCGCGTTCTTGAGATACGGCGGTGTGAACAGCATGGCTTCTTTGCGCTCTGGCGTTATGGTGAAGCCGTTCCAGATGCAGTCGATTTTCTTGGAATTTAGTTCCATCTCCTTTGCATTCCAGTCGATGGGCTGTAATTTGAGTTTCATGCCAAGCCTTGAGCAGACCGCGCGAGCGAGATCGACATCATAGCCCACGATCTCATTGTCGGCGTTTCGAAAGCCCATCGGCGGGAACGAATCGTCGAGACCCATCACGAAGGTCGGGGTGGCGGATTGTCTGGAGCATGAGGCGAGGAAAAGCCCTGTGATGACAAGGTATGCGAGGCGTGTGAGGGATGTTTTCATTTTATCCTTTGTTTGTGCCGGAATGTCTCCGGCGAAAGCGTACTTAACGTGGTGTATATTACAACACTGGCGCGGTGCTGTCCAAAATAATTGTGTCCACCCTAGAATAGCAGAAGATTGATCCGTTTTGACGGGTTTCAGGGGTAGCAGCGAAATGCAGTAGACGCGGCGGGGGCGCCGCGTTTACAGGGAAGCGATACGCGGCGGGGGCGCCGCGTTTACAGGGAAGCGATACGCAGCGGGGGCGCCGCGTCTACAGGTTGAACGCTTGGTTGAGCGTTTCGAACATCCGCTTCAGGCCGGCATCCGACTTATCCTTAATTGTGGCCTCGACGGACATGCGCCCCTGATAGCCGGACTTCGCGAGAGCGGTTGCAAACGGGGAGAAGTCGAAGGCCTCTTCACCAGGGGCGAAACGTGAGGGCGAGGTGGCAATATGGGTATGGAAGATGCGCGAACCGATTTTGGCGACGTCCTCGGCGGAATCCGAGTTTTCGTGCCAGTGGTAGCCGTCGACGAGAATGCCGACATTCGGAGAATCGACGGCATCGAGGAGCGCGGAAATATCGGCTATTGTGCACAGCGTATTCGTCTCGGCAGAGCGGAGGTTTTCGACCGCGAGTTTGACGCCCGATGCCGTCGCGGCTGGCGCCAGAGCGGAAACGAACTCAAGGATCTGCTTCATCGCGGTATCCATAGCCCAGCCGTCCGGGCACCTGCGGCCATTTCCGGAGCCGAAGCAGATGGTCTTGATTCCGATGCGACCGGCTCTCTGGAAGGCGGTGGTGCAGTAGGTGACGGCTTTGGGAATATCTGCTTCGGGTCCAGTCACGAGCATACCCCCCGGTAGGAGAATGGCCAGATTGAGTACGGGAAGCGCGGCGGACAGATAGACCTTTGCGTAGGCGTCTTCAAACTCAGATTCCGTTGCGTTTGGATTGAGAACACCGCCCACGGTTCCATCCAGGTAGGTAAAGCCTGCGGCGCGTGCTTGCTCTGCTAACTCAGTTCCGGCACAAATTCCAAATTCCATTTTATTTTTCCTTACAAACCTTCGGCCAGTGCGCCAGAGAGGAAGCGATCTTTGCCGTTCATGTCGCGATGGGTTTTTATGTTATCGAAGCCGACTTCTGACATGTAGCGTCCGAGTGAACGCGCCTGATCATCCTCGGCGCTGAGTTCGAGGAAGAGATAGCCGCCGGAGGCGAGCAGCAGGGTGCTGTCCTCGATCAACTGGCGTGTCACGATCATGCCGTCCGGCCCGCCGTCGAGTGCGCTTTGCGGTTCGAAATTTTTAACCGTGTCGGCGAGCCGCTTGTAGGATTCGGTCGGGATATAAGGCGGGTTCGAGATGATGGCATCGAGCGAACCCGGCTCAAGGACATCGGAGAGATCGACCGTCTCTGAATTCAGGAACGACACGCGATCCGTCAGCTTGAGTGCCTCGGCGTTTTCACGTGCGAGCGCGAGCGCGTCTTCGCTGATATCCACGCCAATGACGCGAGCACCGGGAAGTTCGGAAGCGAGGCTCAAGGCAATGCACCCAGAACCCGTCCCGAAGTCCATGATGCGCGGATTTTTCAAGGCGCACAGGGGCTTGCAGTCGAGTAGCAGTTGAACCAGCTCCTCGGTCTCTGGGCGGGGGACGAGTGCGCGCTTGTCGGTTTTGAGGGTGAGGTTTCGGAAGTCCCATTGACCGAGCACATACTGGATGGGCTCGCCGGTTCCGACCCGCATGATGCCCCGTCGCATCGCTTCGATGTGTTTGTCGGGAAGGTTGCTACGCAGGTTGAGTTGCAGATCGAGTCGGCGGCATTTGATCAGACGGGAGGCCAGAAGCTCTGCCGCTAGACGTGGCGATGCCACACCACGCTTCTCCAAGAAAGCTGTTGAAGCGTCGAGGATGAAACCGAGTGTCTTTTGCGGATCGATTGGCAGCTTCTGGTTTTCAGATTCCATGGCAGAGTTGGGACGCTGCCACGATTCAGGCAGTCTTGTGCAGGAGGTGCGGCACTAGGAATCTAGAAGGGCAGATTGTCGTCATCGTCAACGGCAATGTCCTTCGGCATTTCTGCGCGGGGCGGGATGCCTTGGGCTGCCGGAGCGGCAACGGATGTTGATCCGTCGACCTTTTCAATTTTCCAGCCCTTGAGGCTATTGAAGTATTTGCCGTTGTACTCGCGTCCGCCGATATCGAAGGACACCTTGACACGGTCGGCTTCGTTGAGCGAATTGAGTAGATCTCCTTTTTCCTTGAGAAACTCAAACATTACATCTTGCGGAAAGCGTTCGCCTTCGGAGGAGACCACAAGCTCGCGCTTGGAGAATCCACTTGGGAAGGATTGGACGTCGCCAACCTTCTTGATTGTGCCGATAAATTCGTATTGTGCCATGATAAAAGTGCTCCTAAAAATATGCTTCTATTGTACTGAAAACGGCTATGGAAGGGCAAGGTTATTTTTTTAGATAAATTTTCTGAAGCCCACTCACGATTCGCCGACCTTCCTGTAGATAGATTGGTGATCGCGGACACTTCCGGCCTCACCGAGGCCAGACACAGCAGAGAAGTAGCGAGTGGTGAGTAGCGAGTGGGACAAAGGAAACTACGCCTTACGCCCTACGCACTCTTCACGCCTGTAGCCGTGATCGGTGATCGCGGACACGAAACGCGGCGAGGACGCCGCGTCTACAGAAGACTTGCGACTCATACGAGATTGCCGATCTTTAGGTCTCGGCATAGTGGCGGATTACCGAGACGGCTGCGCCCCACCGTAAGAGAAATTATGAATTATGAATTACGAATTATGAATTGAGACGAGAGAATAAAAAAGTGAGATGGGGTAAAACTAACGGGGCACGGACATTTCTGTCCGTGAATGAAACGGGTTAGAAAACCCGTTCTCCGTTTGTGGCGCACCTAGCTACTATCTCGACAAAGTTCTCGACAAAGTTTTTTGGGCTAGCGACTAGTAGTCCGTGCCGGAAGTCCTGCCCCATATTATGGCAATTTAACACCGTAAGAAATAGCTTGTATTAGCCCATAAAATATGTTATATTGCTTGCATTTACGTATGTCTATAGCAATTAACAGGTTAAATATTACAAGGAGGATCGGGTTATGGATTGCCGCAGAATTGAATTTTCACCAGAGAAATCACAGGAACGTATCACGCGGGCTCTGAAGATGTTTCCTGTGGGAGTACTAAACAAGATGTTGGCGTTTTCCGTTTATCTGCTTGGAGCGAAACTCCAGAGTGCGGCAACGTTGGTGGGGATGCCTGAGGAGTCCGTGAAGACAACCATTCGCATAGTGCTTTGCGATGGCTTTGGGGCACTTCGTGATCGCCGGTACTCAGGTACTGATAAGCGGCCCGAAGCCTGTACGGCTGAGCTTCGCATTTCAGCACGCCGAGAGGATGAATTTTACATTGTGGCTTTTGGCGTTCCGGGAAAAGAACTGCGTATTCCGCTTTCGCACAGGATTGAGGCACGTACGGTTCT
>JBBQIY010000018.1:0-13061 GCA_038325415.1 Kiritimatiellia bacterium | reverse complement strand
ACTTAAGCCCGGCGAGACAAAGGACCTCAAGATCATCTTCGGCTACCACTACGGTTACAAACCCGGCTACAAGCTCAAATCGGAGGCCGTGTCGCGTGTGCTGATCTTCGTCATGAAATCCACCAAAGAACGGTCGTTCCGCATCGAAGATCTGCAGGCGAGCGGTTCCGCAGGCGATAAGCCGCCGGTCGACCCGAATGCTGTGGTAGAGCGTCCGCTGGGCGGACTGCTCCTCGGCTCAGGCGCCAAGCTTGAAAATGCGGCCAAATTTGATGTTAAGGACGGTGCCAGCGCCGCCTGGAGCAACAGCAAAACCTTGGTCCTCGATGTCGAAGCAGGCAAAAAGGGTTCCGTAGTCCTCAAGCCGGGCATGGGCGTCTGGGATCTGGGTCTGCAACACGAAGTCAAAGTTAAGCTACGTAATACGGGTACCGCCGCCGTGTCACCGCGCCTGCGTGTGGAAAGTAAGAGCGGCCCAACCGAAATGGTTGCGTCCCCTACGCCACTCGCGCCGGGAGCCGAGACCATTCTCACGGCAACCTTCGTGCCAACGACGCCATGGAAGGGCATCTCCGACCCCAAGTCGGCATACAATGGCGGCGTCGACGGAACGGGAACGAAATTTGAGAGCAACCGCGCCAGTGGCGTCACGGTTCTGGTCGACGAGGCTACGGCTGCATCCCGTTTGGAAATCACCGCCATTGCTGCCACGGCGACGCCCGCCGTCCTGCCCGTCTGGGCCGGCAAGCGCCCGCCCGTCGATGGCGATTGGAAGCTGACGCTCAATGAAGATTTTGAAGGCAATGCCATCAATCTCAACCTCTGGAACATCTACACGCCGAACTACTGGGATAAGCGTACGCATTTCTCGAAGGACAACACGATTGTCACGGACGGCAAGTTGTTCTTGCACTACGAGAAAAAGACTGGGTTCCATAACGACGATCCTGAAGACAAAAGTGCAGTTGCCAAGACCGACTTCGCCTGCGGCTTCGCCGATACGTATGGGAAATGGACGCAGCGTTATGGTTATTTCGAAGCGCGCATGAAACTGCCGCCATGCTCTGGACTCTGGCCTGCATTCTGGATGATGCCCGACCGCGGTGGCGACCCCGATCCGAAAGTGAATCCGCAGTGGAAGCGCGCCAGCACGAGCAACGGCGGCATGGAATTTGATATCATGGAGCATCTGACCGGGTGGGGTCCATATCGTTTCAATGCCGCTTTCCACTGGGATGGTTACGGCAAGGAGCACCGGTCTGTTGGCACCAGCAACGCCTACGTGCCGGCCGATGCCGACGGCTTCATCACGATCGGGTTGCTTTGGCTTCCCGGCAAGGCAATTTATTACGGGAACGGTGTGGAGTTCGCCAGTTGGGAGGGTGATCGCATCTGCAATGTCCAGTCCTATCCGATTCTCTACATGGTCTCCGGCGGCTGGGCAAACACCCCGCTCGATCCGTCACAGCTCCCCGCCGATTTCGTGATCGACTATGTTCGCGTGTGGCAGCGTGCAGACCTTGCCTCGCCCGAAGACGGCCCCAAGCCCAACAGTGGCGCACCTAAGAGTCAGTTGTGAGAGAAGTTGCGAGTTGTGAGTTGCGAGTCGCTAGAACGGAGAACGGGTTTTCCAACCCGTTTCCATTCACGGACGGGAATGTCCGTGCTCCTGAGGGAGTCGTGAGTTGCTCGCGGCTTCTCCAGGCGAGGGTCTTTCCTCCTGCGACAAAGCATCAAAGCGTCAAGTAGTCAGCACTCGCAACTTGCTACTCGCCGCCTCGTCTCTTTGTAGACGCGGCGCACTCGCCGCGTTTTTCCTGTAGCCGCGATCGGTTATCGCGGACTATTCTGGCCTCACCGAGTCCAGCCACAGGGTCGCACCCGGAGCATTATTGTGAGAAGCGGGTTTCACATTGGTTATCAGTAACCGACATCCAGATCTGGCGGCACATCGGAGAGAAGGTACGCCAGCATTCCGCCGTTCATTCGTAATGTGTCCACATACGGAGAATCTTGACGGTTTTGATATCTTCGAGTACTTGGTAGACAAGGCGATGCTGGATATTGATTCGGCGCGAATAGGCACCTTCGAAATCGCCGACTAGCGCTTCAAAAGGAGGCGGTTTGCGAGACGGATCTTCTCGCAAAATCCGCAGAAGCACCTCGACTCTTGGTTTTAGGCCAGAAGACCATAGTCTCTTGGCGTCCTTCTGGGCATGTGAAGTGAAAACAAGTGTCCAGCTCACCACTTAAGCTCCGTTGCGCAGTTAGCGACTGGGGTTTCCATGCCCTTCTTGATGGATTCCCGCATTCCCGGAATTGAGGCGAGATAGAGCGTCTCCTGAACGGCGTTCCAGTCGGCGAGGGAAATCAAGACGGCTGAATTACGCTTGCCAGCGATGTTGATGGGTACGTGCGATTCCGCCACCTCATCGACAAGACTGTAAAGCGATTTTCGTGCCTCTGATACTTTTAAGATTTCCATGACATCTCTCCTTTTACGTACGCAATAAGGTACGTGTTGTAACGCGGAATGTCAAGATTGTTCTGGTCATATTTATTCCCTCGAGGCGATCACGGACAGGAGTTCTGAAGGGTCGAATACGGAGATTTTTGAGTTCCTGAAGTCTTTAACGTTTCGCGTGGTAATGGCGTCTGAGTGAACCAGCATGGCGGCTTGTTCCAACACGGCGTCTTCAAAATCAGATACTTTGCTCAACAGGGCTTGCTCCAGCACGGACCGGTTGACAGGTGCAATTTCGAAAATGGACATGAGTTTGTGCAAGATTTCACGCGATTTTGTGGCAGAAAGCGCTTTGCCGAGAAGGTAGTCTATCGTGGTTACCGTTGTTGCGCAGAGAAATCCTTCGATTTTCGACGCCTCAACGAGTGCCAGTACCTGTGACGCTTCGTGGGAAAAAGGCTTTCTGTCAAGGAGGACGTCAAGAATGACGTTGGTGTCGACAAGGACTCTCAAGCGTGTTTCTCCTCAAGGTATTTTTTATAGTCTGCCTCGGAAACCTCGGTGCCTTTTAAAACCCCGAGGAGAGATTTAGTGGTTGGCGGGAGTTCTGGTTTATTTTTTGTGGATTCGAGAGAGGAAACGTATTCGCCAAACATTTGCGAGACCGACTTTCCTCGCCGTGCCGCGTGTGCTTTTGCCTGATGGATAATATTCTTATCCACACGTAATGTTAACTTTGTGTTCATGACGTATAGTTTCACACTTTTTATACGTCATGTCAATAACTGATTAGGTGCGATTAAATTTGTTGAATCGTATGGCTTCAACTCGGCGAGACTATTTCGATTAAGTCGTTCGAGTAAGTGTGCCGTTTAAGATTGAGATTAAGTGTAGGAGTAAGTGCTAGGGTAGACACCACGTTCCCATGCTTAAACCTATTCTTAAACCCCATCCTTAAACGGTATACTTAATCCATCCGCTTACTCGCTCGTTCTCGTCCTCGTCCTCGTCCTCGATTCATTCAAAAAGTACCTCCTCGTTTTCGCGGTCGCCCCGCGCGGCAGGCTGACCACTGCCTACTAACCAATGACCAATGACTAATGACCAATGCCCAATGACTAATGACCAATGACCAATGACCAATAACCAATGACTCGCGACTCGCAACTTCTCTCCCGCTATTGTATACTCACATCATTAAGGAATGGCAATGAGACTGAATTTTATTGTAGGCAACAGATTAGAGACGTTGGCAAGAACACTTGCTGCTCGTCTGAGGGTGCGCACTCAGGATTCGACCCCTTTCGACCGCGAGGCGATTGTGGTCATGAATCCGGGCAACGCCACCTGGCTGACACATGAGCTGGCACAAAGCATGGGCGTCTGCGCTAATATCGAGTTCATCACGCGGGGTGGATTCTGGAACCGCGTGATCCCGGGCATGGAGGATGCCGCCAAGCGCTTCAATCCGAAAGTCATGTCGTGGCGGTTGTTGAAAATGTTGGCAGACTCCACTGTCGAAGACGAAGCCCTCAAGGCGTATCTGCGCGGCACCGATGGCGTGTCACGATCGCATTTTGAATTGGCGTCCGAGATTGCCAGCATCTTCGATGTCTACCAAGTCTATCGTGCCGATGTGATGCGCGCATGGGCTACACACAAAGATGCTTGGCCCGAGATCGAATCCGCCCCGCACGCGCAGTGGCAAAAAAAGCTGTGGCAGAGTCTGCACAATGCCACCGGTGGAAAATCGCCGGCCGAGTTGTTCTGCGATTTCCTCGATGGAAAACTGGATGCAGAGGCGGGGGAGCTTGCGAAGAAATCCTTTCCCACGAAGCGGGTGTTCGTCTTCGGTATCGGCACCATGCCACCGCTCCAAGTCGATCTCTTCCGCAAACTTGCGACCTTCGTTGATGTACAATTTTTCTACCTCAATCCTTGTCGTGAATTCTGGGGCGACAACACGACGGAGCGTCAGGCGATTTGGCGTCAGCGGCACGGTGAGGACTCTGCCACGAAGATGGGCAACCAACTTCTCACGTCACTGGCAGAATCTGGCAAAGCACTTTTTAATCAATTGCTGGATATTGAAGAATATGGGGCTGTCGAGGAATTGTGGGATGAAGCATCATCACATACCGTTCTCGATGAATTCCAGACAGCTATTCTCGAAAATGATGATCCAGATTTGAGCGATCATAAAGTCGATGATTCGCTGGTGATGCACATCTGCCACAGCGAAATGCGCGAGATGGAAGTTTTGCGCGATGATATCCTGCGTCATCTCGATCTTGCACTCGCCAAAGGAGGGCTACTCGAGCCGCATGACATCGTGGTCATGGCTCCGGACATTTCGAGATACGCACCTGCCATTGACGCCGTGTTTGGTCTTTGGAATACGAAACATCACGACCGAGGGTTTCTACACTACTCCATCACCGACCGTACCCATGCCGAGGAGAGTCAGCTTGCAAACGCCTACACGATGTTGCTGTCGCAGTGGCGGGGACGCATGAAGTTTAACGAGTTTCGCGAACTGCTTTCGTTCCGAGCGATTTGGGACAAACTCGGGATCGAGAATGAAGCGCATCGCGATCTCGTGATGCAGCATCTCTACAACAGCGGAATCCGCTGGGGTTGGGACGCGGAGCATCGGCGCAAATTCTGCGGTGTCGGCTTCGAAGAGAATTCGTGGGTTCAAGGACTCAACGCATTGGCGCGAGCTTACGTCATGGGAACTGATTTTGCGGGTGGCCACGATGGTACTGAGATGAACGATTCCATCGGGCGTGCGCTGGGGGCAGTTGCCGACCTTGCCACGCGCGTTTATGCGCTGGGCGAGACACTCACTACGCCGCAGACGCCAGAGGAATGGAGCAAGCTTCTGCTCTCGATGATTGACGAATTTCTTGCGACAGATAACGTGAGCGTTCGCGATGCCGAAATGCTTAAAAAATCGATTGATGAACTTCGCACCACCTGCGCCGAAGCCGGAGCGGATGATTTAATTCTCTCGTGCGAGATCATCAGCGCCTATCTTGAAAGCACACTCTGGAGCGTGGCCGATGCCGGTCGCTTCCTTGCCGGTGGTATTACCTTCTGTCGTCTCCAGCCGCTCCGTAACATCCCGGCTAAATACATCTGGATCGCGGGGATGAACGATAACGAATATCCGCGACGCGACAAACGCCGTAGCTTCGATTTATTGAAGAACACGAAACGTCCAGGCGACCGCTCGGATCGCGATGACGATTGTCAGCTTCTCATTGAAGCCTTGCTTTCGGCGCGCCGGTATTTGCGTTTCTCTTACGTCGGCAGCAATGCACACGACAACAAGCCGATTCCTCCGGGCGTGCTGCTCAACGAAATCCGCAGCGAGCTGGTGCAGGCTTTTGGCGGCGCCAATGACGCGGTCATCGCGGGGAAACAGGTGGCAGCGTTCGAACTCCGCCACCCGCTACATCATTTCGCACCGGAGTATTTTGAGGAAGCGGGCTTCTGGAGAAAAGATGATACGCAACGTTTGTGGCAAAACATGTCGCAGGAAGATTTTTCTTCAGCCGGGGCACTCTGTGATTATCGGAATAGGCTTGGCGCAAGCGCGGCCTTGAGTGAATTTAGAGATGCAGAGTCGACGGGCATTTTTGAGAAGTTGATCGCGGGATGCACCAGCGACTGCGATTATCTTTCCAAGGACGAAATTCCCCTCGATGATCTTTTGCGATTCTGGGGAGCGCCCGCTGCAACGTGGCTCAGAAACGTATTGAAGATTTACAAGCAAGGCGGAGGCAAAACTTACAGCGATGATGAGCCTGTGTCGTTGGATGGCCTTGATCAATACTCCTTGTTGGCCATGATTGTCAAGAAGTTCATCGATGCCGGTTGTCCGGATGACGCTTGGCTTGAAAGGCCTGAACTTGTTTCGGAATGCGTCGCGATTTTTCGTCGCAATGGAAAGCTCCCCGTGGGTGTGCGCGGTGAGCAAATGGTCAGTACAGCGGTCGAAGGTTTCGGCGAGCTGGCTGGACGTATCAGAAGTGCATTCGCTGGATGGACGTCGATAGAATCCGTATCGGTGCGAGAGCAGTTTGGTGACAAAGTGCTTTCAGGGAAAATCGGAAATCTTTACACGAATGGACACGAGGTACGGATCATGTCCGTGCGTCCGAGTTCGCTCAAGCTGAAAGACTGGATGCAGCTTTCAATTCAGACGGCCTTGTTGCCGCTTGCTGAAATGAGCGGGGAGAAGCTGATTCTTGGAACGTCGATCACGGTCTGCAAGGACTGCGTGATTCAGTCGGAACCACCAGCAGATAGAGATCGTGCCAGAGAGATCGTTTGTCAGTTTTTTGAGGGTATGATGGCAGCGATGTCAGGCGATCCTGAGCCATTGATGCTGATTGCTGACAAGACATCGTTGGCAGGTTATCGTGAGAAGGGGAAGGACAGCGATCCAGCAGAGATCCTTATGCAAAAGAAAATCAACACCGCTCGTAGCGCTTGGCGCAAGCCCTTTGGAGATTATCCCGGCGATTGCGGCGATGGTGCTAATAGCATCTTGTATGGCGAGAATCTTTCCGACGCTTTTTTGAATAGGATGCAGCCCATCTGCAACAAGTACCTGTGTTATGCGGAGGAAGTGAAGGCATGACAAGATCTGAAATTACCATTCCCGATAGTCCATGGTCACTGGTTTATACTCCTCTCTTTCAGTCTTTGCGGAGAGGTCTTTACCGCAAGGATCGCAAAGATTTCGCTAAGGGAGTAAAGGCTTTAGACAGGATTACAAGATTTTCCGGATGCAGTGTTGGTGGGGAGGGAGAGGTTTCTTGCCACAGAGATAACTGAGGGCACAGAGAGGATACTCAGCGCGGAAGGTTTTATGGAGTGACGCTTCCTTTGTTCCAAACGTTCTCATGAGGCCAAAGATAAAACCGCTATGCTTCACTATGTTTCGTAAGAAGAAAGCACGTAGGAAAATTTTTCCACCGTAAAAACATTTTGAAACACAACCCCAGATCTATGCTATAATGCGGTCATCTCTTTTGCTTAATGTTCTGTATTTTTTGATCAACTCATCTGCACGAAATGACTGATATTGTTTCACATAAATTTTCCGGACATGAGACCTTTGCATGTCGATACGCTTGGCTTACAAAGGCTGTAACGGCTGTAACTGCTGAGCCTGATCTTTTGACGGCCAAGCGGGAAGATGACGCTATGGCTGAACTTGGGGTCGGCAAAAACATGGTTCGATCCATTCGGTTTTGGGCGGAGGCGGTTGGGGTAATACAACCTTGTGAGAACGGGCATGAAGTCACAGAATTCGGGCAGAAGCTGTTTGGTGGGCAGATGTCTGGATATGATCCCTATCTGGAGGATATTCAGACGCTATGGCTGATCCATTGGAGACTGGCGACCAACAAGGAATCCCTTATTTTTTCCTGGGATTTTCTCCTAAATCGTTTCCAAGAGCCAGCGCTTGATTCAAAGTCCGTTACGAGATCGCTCGAAAGTGCGCTAGTCGATAAGAAAATCTCGAAGGGTTCTATCGAGCAACTCTGGGGCATATTCCTTCATTCATATGTTCCAACTCGCGGGCATAAGGGCGAAGTTCGAGAGGACAATCTGGATTGCCCCTTGGTAGAGCTTGAGTTGTTGACTCCGGCTGGTTTTGCTGAAACAGCCAGCTATACAGCAAAAGCTGAGCCGAAGTATGCATTCCGACGAGGAAGCAAACCAGAAATTGGAGGGGGACTTTTTTCATATTGCCTTTCCGAGTTCTGGCAGAATTACCACGAAGAGGAAGGAGCGATACCGCTGCATTTGATTGCAAATGGGCATGGTAGCCCCGGTCAGGTTTTTAAACTCCCTGAAGATGATATCCGAACCCGGTTGCTTGGTATTGAACAGGCGAGCCGTGGTTTGTTTGTTTTTGACGATTCAGCAGCAATCCCTCGCGTTCGCCGAACGCAGAGTCTGCCTGCCTCACTTGAACTTGTTTACGAATAACGATCATGCAATATATTTCAGAAATCCTAAAAACAAGACGCTGTTTCTTGCGCTCTACCGATCTGGTTCGAGATTTTCAGGATCCGAGCAGTCTGCAAGATTACTGTTTAACAGATTTTGGGAAGCAATGCCTTGAACAGATTGGGTCTGGTTTCGACTTAAGCACGACCCGTCGTGCATGGAGACTTACTGGCGATTTCGGTTCTGGGAAATCTTCCTTTGCGCTTTTGTTGGCGGCAGCACTCAGAGAGCCCAACCGTTTGCCTCGTGGTTTGCGCGGTGCAGTTGTTCAGGCTTTGCCCAATGCCATTAAGAAGAAAACGTTTCTTCCCATACTGGTTGCTGGAAGCCGGGAACCGATACGTGTCTCCGTTGTTCGATCTCTTGCCCAGGCGCTTATTCCACTTTACACGAGAGGGGCAAAAGCAAATCTGATTTCTCAGATGGAGGAATCCTTGCTAGACAACACGCTTACCGATGAAATGACCTTGTCATTTCTCGGTGAGGCGAATGCGAAGCTTATCCAGAACGGGAAAGCCGACGGAATCGTGCTTATTTTAGATGAAGCCGGGAAGTATCTTGAATACGCCGCAATTAATCCAGAGCAACAGGATGTTTTCTTTTTGCAGCAACTGGCAGAACTAGCTTCTCGTAGTGGCAAATTCCCTCTGGTCGTTCTATGCCTATTTCATCAAGGGTTTAACGCCTATTCTGAACAACTGACGAAATCAACCCAGCAGGAATGGAACAAAATAGCGGGCCGATTTGAAGAAATCATTTTCCATCAACCTCTTGACCAGATTGCGTTGCTTGCAGCAGAGGGCCTTGGTACGCAAGAAGCGCAATTGCCTAATGCGGTCGTATTGCGGGCAAAATCCACGATGGAACGAGCCATTGCGCTTGATTGGTATGGAACTTCTTCCAACCGTGAGGCATTGCGGGCTCTGGCAGCACCCTTATTCCCCCTTGATCCGATGTTGTTGCCCGTCCTGTTTCGTTTTTTTCAGCGTTTTGGTCAAAACGAAAGATCGCTGTTCGGGTTTCTTTTCTCGAATGAGCCTTTTGGGCTTCAGTCCTACGTAATAAAACATGAGCTGAATTCATCAACTCAACCCTATCAGTTGGCTGATTTTTTTGATTACATGCGTGTCAACTTTGGACATCGTCTTGCAACGGCGACGCATCGGGCTCACTGGAATGTCATTGATTCGACAATTGAGGCCTATCAACCCAAACCCGCTTATAACGGCTTGGATCTCCGTATCTTGAAGACGATAGGCGTTCTGAATTTATTGAACGCCCAGGAGTTCGTTCCTACAGATGAAGCTGTGGCTTGGGCATGTGTGGGAGACCAGGAAATAGAACACAAGCGTGTTGCCGGGATTTTGGAAAACACCGCCAAAACGCCCGCTCTTTATTTCAAAGGCAAAGGCCGGGGTTATTCGATTTGGTCGCATACGAGCATCGATGTTGATGCCCGGCTTCAAGAAGCGCGGAATCAGATTCCCACGGTTGGCGCTGTTTCGGCAGCCATTTCCTCTATGCTGCCAGCGGTGCCAGTTGTCGCACGGGCGCACTACATTAGAACTGGAAATCTGCGATTTTTTGATGTCGTGTATTGCCAGCCAGAAGACTTTGACGAGAAGGCGCAAAATCACCAAACACGGGCGGACGGTTTTATTTTGATTCCGCTTTGTGAGTCGAGTTCCGAGACGCGGGCTTGCGAAGACCAAGCAGGTAAACTTCCCCAGCGCAAGGATCTGGTTCGCTTGATTGCAGTCCCCAAGCCCCTGACTCACTTGAATCAGGCTGTGCTTGATGTCCAGCGTTGGGAATGGATTCTACACAACACACCAGACTTGAATTCCGACCGCATTTCAAGCGATGAAGTTAATCAGTATGCGCAAGAGGCTCGCTATCGCCTTCAAACGCAGGTGCAAGGTTATTTGGGTGTGAATCGATTTTCCGGAGAGTCCTCGCTTGCCTGGTTTTTTGACGACCACGAAGGGAAATTCTGCGGGAAAGCTGGGGAACCTCTCACATCACGCGAAATACTGGAACTCTTATCGTATCTTTGCGATATGACCTATTGTGACGCTCCTCTCATAAAGAACGAACTGGTCAATCGGCACAATATCAGTGCGGCGGCAGCAGGTGCTCGAATGCGACTAATCGAGCTTATGTTTGCTAATGCTGATCGGCCTGAGCTCGGCATGCCCGGCGACAAAAAGCCGCCTGAGAAGTCAATGTACTTCTCGGTTCTTAAGAAATCCCACTTGCACCGGCAAGTTGAAGGGGCGTGGGTTATCGCGATGCCTGAAAAAGGGAAGGAAGCGGATATATGCCGCCTCAGACCTGTTCTGGAACACATCAAAGGACTGCTTGCCGCGAAGCCCGACGAGAGAGTCCCAATCGCCGAAATCCTAAGTGAACTGCGACGTCCCCCGTATGGTCTTCGCGATGGTCTTTTCCCCATTCTAATCGCGGTGATTGCGATTGAGGGTGAACACGAGATCGCATTCTATGAGAGCGGGACTTTTCTTCGGGAGATCGGACGGGATGCTTTTCTAAGGATGACGAAGGCTCCGGAGAAGTTTGAGATTCAGCTTTGCCGCATCGAAGGGATTCGCATTTCGCTATTCCAGCAGCTTGCCGGGGCTCTTCAATTGACGGCGAGTGGCAAGGATGTGGAATTACTCGATGTTGTTCGTGAACTATGTCAGTTCGTAGCCCGCTTGCCCGAGTACTCGCGGAACACGCGCCGTTTGAGTGCGACAGCCCTTGCTGTCCGCGATGTCATCCTTGAGGCACGCGAGCCCGTGAAGCTGATCTTCCATGACTTGCCAGCAGCCTGTAACTGCCAGAAGTTTGATGTCGAAAAGTCGGTTTCGTCTCTCGATGCCGAATTATTCGTAAAAAACCTAAAGGCGGCGCTGGATGATATTCGTGACGCCTTCCCAAATCTTCAACGTCGAATCGAAGCGGACATTGCGTCCGAACTCGGATTCGAAGGACAACGGCTGCGGCAATATCGGGCCAAGGTGGCGGAGCGTGCCGAAAAGCTCATGGTCCGCGTCACAGAGAACAAACTCAAAGCCTTTGTTTTCCGTCTTTTTGACGAATCACTGGCCGAGCCCGACTGGTTGGGTTCGGTAGGAAGCGTTCTGGCTTTGCGTCCGCCGGACAAATGGAAAGACGAGGATGAGGACAGATTCCAGCGAGAACTTGAGGCGTTGGCAGGCCAGTTCAAAAGGGCCGAAAGTGCGGCATTCACGCATGGCGGAGGCAAAGGCATCCGGGTCGCAATCACGCAGTCAGACGGCACCGAGCGACAAGAGGTCGTGTTGGTTGAGGACGATGACAAGAAGACCCTGGATGATCTTCAAGCGCAAATCATGCGTGTCATCAAACAGAATCCACGTTTAGGCCTGGCCGCAGCTTCCCAGGCGATTTGGTCGCAAATCAAGACCTCGGAGGTGTCAGAATGAGTGAAGGAGTCAGACATATTCTTGGGTTGTCGACCTGTTTGTCTTGTTGAGTAAAATGCCTAACGACAGAAAATATTCTCGTCAGAATTCAGCGTATGCATGAGCCTACCATTCAGTATTATGATAAGAACGCGAAACCGCTTTCGGTAAGATATGGCGAGGCTAATGTAACTGATTTACACACCATGCTAGAACGCTGGTTGCCAGCTCGTGGCACTGTCCTGGAGGTTGGCTGCGGCACAGGGCGAGAAGCCGCATGGATAGCAGCTCGCGGACTGGACGTTACGGCTACGGATGCTAGCGCGGCCATGCTCGCAGAGGCCAGAAAAAATCCAGCCGTGGCTTCGGTTCGATTTGAGCAAGCTTGCTTTCCGATGAAAGAAGGATCTCCTCTGCTACAGAAGCGTTTCGATGCGATTGTTTGCATCGCGGTTCTGATGCATGTCCCCGACAACGATCTCTTTGATGTGCTTTTCCAGATGCGTGAACTTTTGAATCCCGGTGGACGCGCGATTTGTTCCTTCTGCATCAATCGGGAGCCGAATGTGGCAGATCCACGGCTTTTTATCAATCGCGAACCGCAAGAAGTTCAACTACTGTTTGAGCGGATCGGATTTTCGTATCGCGCTCGCAGTGATAATGCGGATGGCCTTGGACGCCCCATCATCTGGTCGACGCTGGTCTTTGACTATGACTCAACGTTAGGCGGTCGCCCCGTTGACCAAATTGAGACGGTCATCAACCACGACAAGAAAACGGCAACTTACAAACTTGCCCTGCTTCGAGCGTTGTGTGATCTTGCACAGAGCGGCTACCGCAACGTCCAATGGCATCATGACAGAACCGTGAGTGTGTCATTGCAGTTGATTTCAGAGAAATGGCTTTATTACTACTGGCCGCTCTTCGATACGCCGGACGGAACGGTTATTAAGCAAATCAGAGGGAAGGGCAAACTTCTTTTCGGGGATGACCTTACAGCACTTATTGAACAATTTTCATCGCAGAACCAATTGAGCGGATTTCATTGTGCATTAGAATCTCATCGACTGAATGCGGCTGAGGACAAATTGTTAAAGAGCGCCCTTAAGAAAATTGGT
>JBBQIY010000017.1:0-13263 GCA_038325415.1 Kiritimatiellia bacterium | reverse complement strand
AATCCGCTCGCCGCTTTGAATTGGACGAACAGTCTGCCCTACGCCAAAGAGCGCAACGACATGTCGGCGGCGGTTGTCGCCGCTTGGGCGCGTGCGGACATCGCAGGTGCCGTCAACTATCTACGGAACTCAAAGGATAATTACGCCCGCCAGCAAACGCTGCGTAGCATCTGCGAACAGATCGCGCGACAGGATCCGCAGACAGCCCTCGCACTGGCTCGTGAATTTCCCGAAGGTGGCAACCAAAACGAAATCGCCCGCAATATCGTCAACGCCATTGCCAGAACCAACCCTTACGAAGCGCTTAACTACCTCGACAATTTTACGGACGGGTTGATGCGCGATACTGCCTTGGCAGATATTATAAAGCAGATGGCGTGGCAGAATCCCCAAGACGCCATTAACCTTTTCGAATCCCTCCCAGCAGGCGCCGCCGCCCGAAACTCTGTCGGTGCCATCGCCGCCGCGCTTGTACAAACAGATCCGCAGGCGGCTATGGATTGGATTGCCTCGCTACAAGATGGTGCGGCCAAAAATGCCGCCTACCAGGCTGTCGGCAGGCAACTTGCCGCCACCGATCCGGTTGCTGCCGCAGAATACGCCTCGGCGATGTCTGGTGGACTGATGCAGGATAACCTCATTGCCAGCATTGCAACCCAGTGGGCCCAAATGGATGTCTCCTCCGCATTGGATTGGGCGGAATCGCTTCGAGAAGGCGCGGCTAGACAAAAAGCCATCGAGAATATCGGTGCCGTCATGGCGAAGTATGAACCGCTCTCTGCGATCGAATACGCACAGACGCTCGACCCAGGAGCCCTGCGCAATAAAATTGTTGCGCAGGGGCTTCAGAATCTGACGAGCCAAGACGTCACCAGTGCCATTGACTGGTTCCAGTCGCAGACCGACTCTGAATTCCGAAATACTTACGCACAGAGCATGGCGCTGAACATCGCGAACATTGATCCCGAACGGGCTGCTGTGTTTACAGCGGAACTTCCCGTGGGCCCAGCGCAGGAGAAGGCTGCACTTGCTGTGGCGCAAAGATGGGCCGATGCCGATCCGCGTCGTGCGGCCGAATGGGTTGAAACATTTTCTGGAGACGTGCAGGCAAAGGCCGTGATCCAAGTCGTCCAGCGCTGGGCGCTCGCCGAACCCGCTGCAGCGGGCGAGTGGGTCGCTGGTATTGCCGATGGAGCCATCCGTGACAAAGCCTTGGGAACTTATGCGAAATCGGCTGCGCCTCTCTATCCGGTTTATGCCGGCGCGTATGCTATGGCTATTTCGGATCCTGTCCAACGGGTCACAGCCGTTACCGACGTCGCCAAGAGTTGGCTGAAAAGCAATCGTGAGGCTGCTGAGAGTTGGTTGCTTTCTACTGATTTAACCGATATCCAGAAAGTCCGGCTCCTTGCGGGGAAATAGAAAGAGATGCGTTACGCAATAGTCTCAGACATACACGGAAATCTTTCCGCATGGAATACGGTGCTCGCAGACATTGCGTTGCGACGCGTTGATCGCATTATTTGCTTGGGTGATGTTGTGGGCTACGGACCCGAACCCGCAGAAGTCCTCAAGTCCGTCTACGCGCACGTTCATCTCATGGTGCTAGGTAATCATGATGCCGTCGTAGCAGACAGAATGTCCGCTGATACATTCAATGATCGAGCGCGTCGCATGATCACCTGGACACAGAAACAACTCGGCACAAAAGCACGAGATTTTCTTAGCGCGTTGCCGCTGGTACTCAAAGGCGAGAATTTCCGCTGCGTTCATGGCGATTTTTCCGATCCCGCTGTCTTCAACTACATCCAGACGCCGGAGGAGGCAAAGGTCTCATTCGATGCGGTTCCAGAGCAGTTGCTTTTTTGCGGACACAGCCATGAGGCTGGTATTTTCGTTGTCGGCACTAGCGGAATACCGCATGCGCTGGCTCCGCAGGATTTCACGTTGGAGTCGAACAAGCGTTATATCGTGAATGTCGGTTCGGTGGGATACGCACGCAGTGGTGATCCTCGCGCCTTCTACGTGCTGTTCGATGAGGAGGCGGGGTCGATTAATTTTTTCAGACTATCCTACGACTTTGAGGCGTTCCGCGCCGCTGCCGCGAGAAAGCAACTCGGACCCGATGAAATTCCACTCCTACGAAGGTCGCCGACCGGTGCATTAGCGTCCGTGCGTGAGTCCCTCGATTTTGCCCCCGATGCAACCGCCAGAGTTTCGGGCGAGGTCGTTGAAAGCGATGTGACTACGCTCCTCAAGAAACAAACGGCGTTATGGAAGTGGCTTGCCATCGCCTCGGTCATCGCTGGATTGCTGGTTGCCGCAGCGGCAGTGTTTTTTGTTTTACAAGCAGGCGTGAAGTCTGTGGCATTTCCTCCCGAACGCATTGCTCCGCTGACGGAGGCAGAGTATCGTGGGATTGATGGAAATCTGCTCCCTCCACTTTCTGTCCGAACCGTGGGAGGATTTTCCTCCTCCCCTTTTCGGGTCGTGCTGGGCGATTCCCGCAAACAGTCTGTTGAGGCAACCAAGCTCGATGAGACCCGCACATGCGTCTTAATTGCCAGTACAACTGCCACAGTAAATGTGGTCTTTGAAAGTCCAGAAATCGCATGTCGTGCTGGCGATCGCTTCGAAGTGATTTCGAAGGTTTTATTTGATGAAGATTTCAAGGGCGAATTTCCCATGACCGTGAAAGTCATCAAAGGCTCGGCCCGTGATCGTGGTTCAGAGAGCATGGTGATGACCAAGAGTTTTGTCAACTCAGTGAGCCTTCGCGATGAGAATTTGCCAGTCGCGCTACGGGGCTTTCCCAATACTGAAGGGTGGTGGATTGCCCGCGGAACCACCGATGGAATCCCTGCTGGTGGATGCCTCATCCGTGTTGAGTTAAATGGCAAATTTATGGGCAACATAAAAATCGGCGGCATTGCCGTGAGGCGGAAATGAGCGACTCAATGAGTGAGATTTCAGAGATGCATACCGTGGTTGCTGTCTGCACCGCACCTGGACAAGCGGGGATTGCGGTTGTGCGGATGTCGGGGCTGAAGGCGTATGCGATTGCTGACACGTTCTGTGCGGATGCAACGGTGAAGCCATCACAAATGGAGACGGGAACGTTTCGTCTTTTCCATCTCCGCGATCCGGCCGATGGCGGTCTGATCGATGAAGCGGTTGTGCTTGCTTTTCGTGCGCCGCATAGCTACACGGGCGAGGATGTGGTTGAGTTTCAAACGCACGGTGGCAGAGTCCCTGTCATGCGAGTGATGAAGGCACTGATTACCTGCGGTGCGGAACCGGCTGGGCCAGGTGAATTCTCGCGTCGCGCTTTTCTCAACGGTCGGATGGATCTGAGCATGGCCGAAGCGGTCATGGATGTCATTGGCGCCCAGTCGGAGCGTGCAGGACGCGCGGCGGCTGAACAACTGGGCGGATCGTTGGGACGCCGACTCGATGCAAGCTACGATGCGCTCATGGAGGTTTGTGCCGACATCGAGGCGTCACTTGATTTTGCTGATGATGAATCGAATTCCGTTCTCGAACCTGCGGGAATTCCAGAACGACTCGATTCGGTTCGAACGAATCTGTCAGAACTTGCCGCGACGTGGCGCGAGGGCATGCTCCTTCGCGAGGGAGCGCTTGTTGTGCTCAGCGGGATTCCGAATGCCGGAAAATCCACGCTCTTCAACGCCATGCTTGGCGTGCTTCGATCGATTGTCACCGACATTCCCGGCACGACGCGCGATTCGATTGAAGAGACGATGATTCTCGATGGCATTCCGCTGCGTATGGTCGATACGGCTGGACTGCGTGATTCGGAGTCATCGATTGAGCGTCTGGGTGTGGACCGTGCCTTGAAACTCATCCAGTCTGCCGATTTAAATCTTCGGCTCATCGACATGGCGGCCGATCATGAACATCAGCTCGACTGGATGCGTGATGGGTCATACGCCCCATCGAAAACGCTCGTCATTCTCAGCAAGGCGGATATCGCCCGCGGGGGCAGTGTGCAGACTCTGCCACGCCGGATCCGCGAGGCGGGATATGATGTCGTGGTGGTGTCGGTTAAGGACGGGTCGGGACTTGAGGAGCTGAAGTCGGCGATGAAGCGGAAAATTGTGGGCGATGGATTCCACGATGTGGCGCAGGGCGTGGCCGTGTCGGAACGCCACCACGGACTTCTCGAAAAAGCATTGACGGAAATCGATGTTGCGCTATCGCTATATGGAAGCGACGGCGGGGATTCCGCCGTGTTTTGCGCACAATCGCTCCGTGCGGCGGCGGAGTCGCTTTCACAGATTACGGGCCGCGTCTATTCGGACGACCTACTCGACCGCATCTTCTCCCGCTTCTGTATCGGGAAATAGGGTGAAGAGGGGCTCACACGAAGACACGAAAACATGAAGCTTTTTTTGAAGTTTCATGGTTGAAGACTTCTCACGCGAAGCCGCAAAGGCGCGAGTAAGAAAGAGGAGTTAAGGGCTAAATGGGGATTATGTAATCTTGAATTCTGTTCGAGATTAAAGACTTTTACCGCAAGGGGCGCAAAGGGTTCGCAAAGATCGCAAAAGATTTGTATTCGGTAATCTATGCTCACCGTGACCCATTTGCTCACCGCAGGAAGCAGGCGCTATCGAGCGGCTGTTTCATCGTGAACGCTATTTGCTATTTTCAGGGCTGACCCCGATACCCCGCGACCCCGATACCCCGCCGACTTATTGATAACTGTCTTTTCGATGAAGAACTCGACCAACTTCAATACTATCATCGGTCACATCAAAAAGAACCCTGTAACTGCCTACGCGCATACGATACGCAGGCTCAAAATTAGTTAGTTTTTTTATGTTTGAAAGAAGAAATTAGGGGACAGGCGTCTAAAAACTAAAGAAGGTAAGATAGCCAATTGTGGCGTAATATTCAACTACAATCTTAAAATTACGCCCATTTTACTAGTAAAATAGTGATCTGCTGTGGCGAGCCAAATTCCTGCCAACGGAGAAGAGCTCAACACTGAAAGCTTCAGAAACGAACTCGATCATGGCATATCAAAGCTGCGGAAAAGGATCGCCCGCCTGCAATGTATAAGGCTGGGTTATGTTACTCATCAGGAAGCGGTGTTAAGAGGAACGATGCAAAGGCTGTTGCTTGGTACCGAAAGGCGGCTGAGGAGGGATACTCCGAAGCCGCCTATCGTCTTGGCTTATCCTATCGACAGGGACTTGGTGTCGAGAAAGATGAGCATGAGGCGTTGAAATGGTTTCGGGGGTCAGCAGCGCGTGGTAATACTCAAGCGAAAGAACTCCTAGAGACGGAACAAGTGAACTAAGAGCTAGTCGCGAGAAAATCAAGCGAACACGAATTCGCGCCATACTTTTTAAGGAGGAGTAAGAAGGAGCAGATATAAAAAATTATCTCCTTTTCCTCTCTTCTCTGCGTCTCGTGCCTCTGTGTGAATATTATAGCATGACGCTGCCCAGCTCTCTCGTGACATGATGTTGCGAACCTTCGGCTAAACTGCCAAAAACTGCTCACCATAAGGACGATGCGGGTTGTAAACCCGTGCCTGTAGATAAAGGAGAGGGGACATTCCTGTCCCCGACACGACGGGGGTTAGAAAACCCCCGCTCCGGTGAATATCGCTCGCAACATAAGTCGCGAACCCTGTCGAAAATGTTCGAATGGAATCGACGACGAGGACGAGGACGAGCGAGTAAGTATACCGTTTAAGGACGGAGTTTGAGGGCGGGGTTTAAGAGTAGAAGCAGGATGTTTATTCAGCACTTACTCTTAATCTTAAACGGCATACTGGCTTCGAAACTCGTGGACGGTTACAAATCCCTTTTTATGGAAAAAGCTTCCCACTTCATATATACTACCTTTTAATCGAACAAGGAGGCTCGAACCCCATGAACGCACGCAATACGCTCGCAATCATCTTCACTGGAATCATTGCCCTCTCACACAGCTACGCGCAGCACCCAGCCGAAATCGACGAGCTGGAACACTTCGCACTCGCGGAAAATCGCGCCACCGTACTCACCGAGCTGGTTCCCGGATCAGACGCCGCCTACTATCTCCACGCGCTCTATGCCCTCAATGAAGGCCATCTGCCCGCGTTTGCAGAAATCTACAACAACTGGAAGAAGGATCGCAACGGCGTCGTCAGTGCCGACATGCAGATGCTCGAAAACCGTTTCAACGTTCTTCTCTACAAGCAAGACCCCAAACGCGCCACGGCCGCCATTCGCAAAACCATCGGTTGGCAGCCAACTCACTCACGACAAACGCCCGATCAGCAAAGCGATGCACCCAACTCGCTCGACAACGCCCAACTCGCTACGCAACGCCTGCTCGACGAAAAATTCGGCGCTAACGACACCAGCCTTAGTTTTCTCTCCAGCGAAGGCCTCCACTTGGCCGCAACTCACCCAAAACTCACCCGTGCTCAGCGCCGCGACCTGCTTTCCCGCCTCACGCGCCCCGTCTGTCCCAATCTTGTCGCCCTCGTCGCTGCCGATCTCGATGAAAAAGATAGCCGGGGTTTTGGATCGATTCCACTCCATACCCTTCTGACCCTCCCCCAGCTTCAGGAATTAATCCGCCTGCGCCCAGCACTGAAGGAAGAGAAGGCCGTCGTCGAAGCCATCCTCGCTCGCCTCGTTCCAACCGACGCCGTTAACCTCGCAACAAACCCCACAGAGCAACTCGCCTATCTTGACCGCTTGTGGACCCATGTCTCAACACTATCCGCTGCACACAACAGCCTCAAAGCACTTGTTCTCTATAACCGTCTCGTATTCGATGAAACCCAAAACGGTTACGATCGGGACCGCTTTCTTTCCTACCTCAAACTGCCCCGCCAAGCGCCACATCTCCAGCCACGCTTTAGTGAAGATGCCCGCCGGAAGGACGGTCTGGCTCCCCTCGGTGTCACGTTCGATGCCGTTCCCCTTCCACCCGTACCCAGCGACGAACCGCTCGTCGGACGTTTCCTGCTCTTTTTTCTTAAAGACGAACCTGATACAAAAGCCTTCTCATTCTATCTGAACGACGACTTCCTCAAGCCTCTTTTCGCAGAAGCCAAAATCGTCAACTGTGTCGGCAAGCCCAACGACTGGGCATCGTTGCTCAGCCCCGAGGACTACCGCCAGATCCGAGAACGCGTGGACCTAGATCTTTCCCCCCACAATCCCCTCACGTTCGAACCTGACACACCCGTTACGCTCGATGGTTTCATCAAAAACGTCACCTCGCTGACCGTGAAGATCTACGAGATCAACACGCTCAATTACTATCGCCTTGAAAATGCCCCTCTCGATTTGGCAATGAATCTCGACGGCCTCGTCACTTCTGAAACCTTGTCTTTCACTTACGATGAACCGGCGCAACACCGCATCCGTCGCGCTTTTCCGCTTCCTTCGCTGAACCGTCGTGGTGTCTGGATCGTCGAATTTATCGGTAACGGCAAAAGCAGCCGTGCACTCATCCAAAAAGGCCGACTCAATATTGTTGAAGAGCAAACCGCTGCCGGACACGCCTTCCGTGTGTTCGACGAACAGGGTCGTCTCATACCCGATGCTACGGCATCGCTTGACGGTCGCCAGTTCAAACCCAACGACAAGGGCATCATCTTCGTACCCTTCTCAACGGCATCCCAGACATCAACACTTCTCGTTCAGGCCGATGGGTTCGCAACACGCCACGAATTCAAACATCTTCCCGAAAAATACATCTTCAAGGCCGGGTTTTATATCGATCGTGAAGCGCTCCTCGCCGGCAATAAAGCGGACGTACTCATTCGCCCCGCGCTGACCATTCACGATCAGCCCGTCAGTCTCGCTCTGCTCGAAAACGTAAAACTCACCGTTCGCACAACAGATATCAACGGCCTTCCGACAGAACGCACGTTTTCAGACTTAACCTTCCAGGACAACCAAGAAGCCGTCGTTTCCCTCGCCGTCCCTGAAGGCCTCGTGGACATGACGTTCGAGCTGACTGCATCCATTCGGAATCTCAGCACCGGTGCAAAGGACGCCCTAACCGCCAGTACAGACATTCAACCTAACGGCATCACAAAAACAAAACAAACATACGGTATCTTCTTCGGTCACGACACCAAAGGCTATTATGCAGAATGTCGTGGCCTCAACGGCGAAATGCTAGCCAATCGCCAACTTCCATTTTTCTTCTCACACCGAATGTTCACCGGCAGAGAACACCTCCTACTGAAAACAGACGACAACGGTCGCATCCAACTTGGCGCACTCGCAGACATTTCTTCTTTCTGGATTCGTCTCGAAAACAGATCCGAACCATCCTGGAGTTGTCCTCTCGACCAGTACACAATGCCCAAGCAGCTGCATGGAGCAACCGACAAAACCCTACTCATGCCAATCACGTGGAGTCCACTCGAAGGGGGCCAACCACTCGACGGTGTATCCTTGCTTGAAACGCGTGGAGGGCGTTTTGTCAAAGATTGGTCAACGGAAGCGCTCGCCGTCGCTGACGGCTTCCTCCGCATCAGCGGCCTACCCCCTGGAGACTTCTCTTTAGCCGTCCCCAACCATTACGATGCTTGTATCGTGCGTATCATCGAACCGCTCCCGCCATCGAATCGACACTTTTCGTTTTCCGAAGACCGCATGCTCGAAACACCCGCCGCGCAACCACTGAACATCCAGTCCATCACCGCAAAAGACAAGACACTCGAAATTGTTCTGGCCAACGCGAACGCAACAACGCGCGTACACGTCACCGCCACACGATTTTGCGACGAATACCCCTTTTCTCGCCTCGCGCAACCACAGCCAAACTTGACCTGGAGCACAATCGTCCCCACCATCACCCGCTACGAATCAGGCCGCGAACTTGGCGATGAACATCGGTACATCCTCGATCGTCAAACGGCACCCAAATTCCCAGGCAATATGCTAGAACACCCCACTCTGCTACTCAATCCATGGGAGCGGCGCGACACAAGCACCGACCTCGAGCAACTAGCCAAGTCGACGGCTTATAATTCCCCTATTGTCATGCGCGGTATTGTCGGTTCACGAAGCCCAGGACAACTGGGGAAAGCCTTGTCATCCTACGGAGGATCCCGGTCAGATCCAGTTGCCGTAGCTACCCTCTCCTACGATTTTCTCGCCCAACCGGCTGTTGTACAATTCAACCTAAAGCCCGATGCAAACGGCCGCCTCACAATCCCCCGAGAAACATTCCGAGACTTGCCGTTTATCCAGGTCATTGCGATCGATTCGACGTCCACGATCCTGCGCACCGCCATGCTTCCAGACACGCCCACCAAAGTCCGCGAACGTCGCCTAGCTAACGGACTCGACCCAGCCAAGCCGGCCGCCATGCGCAAGCTTGTCACCGCCGTGCCGAAAGACGCTTCCGTTACGATTTCAGATTTCACGACCGCACGTTTCGTGCTTTGCGACACCGTTGAAAAAGCCTTCGGCGTTCTCTCGGCGCTAACGCCCGACTCCACGCTCAACACCTTCAGCTTTATTACCCGCTGGAGCACGCTTGATCCTGCCGAACAACGGCGGCTCTACTCAGAGTTTACGTGTCACGAACTCCATCTCTTCCTCTATCACAAGGACCGCGTTTTCTTCGATACCGTCATTGCCCCCAATCTCGCCAACAAACGCCTCCAAACATTTGTCGACGAATGGTTGCTTGGTGCCGACCTGACGAAATACTTAGCCTCAGAGCGTTACGCGCGCCTCAACGCCGCCGAACGCGCCTTGCTCACTCGCCGCTTGCCACCTGCTGAAGCCGCTACCGTCATTCGTGATATGGCAGACACCGTTGCCTGCCTCACGCCATCAACCGAAGACTTCAATCGTCGTTTCGACACCGCGCTTCGACTCGGAGCCCTTGAGACGGAAGAAAGCGCAGCGCAAGCCGAGATGAAAGTAGCTGCTGATATGCGCTTCAAACGTGAACATGAAGAGATTAAACGCTTGAGTCTTGGAAGCGCTCCAACAGCTTCCAAATCTGTAAATATAGCATCAATGGATATCGCATTAATGGATGGAGCTGCAGCACCTCCGCCTCCTCCTCCTCCTCCGGCAGAAATGGAAGAAGCAGGCATCGATTCCGCAGACGTTGCCGCTGCTCGTGAAACTACTCGCATTTTCTTCCGACAGGCAGAGAAGACGAAGGAATGGGCGGAAAATAATTACTGGCAAAAGACAGTCGAAGAACAAGACGCCGCCCTGGTGCCAAACAACCGCTTCTGGTCCGCGTACGCCGCGCACGATTCGGCAAAACCATTCTTGCCAGCCGATTTCCTTGAGGCCGATTCGTCCTTCACAGAAATCATGCTCGCGCTCGCCGTTGTTGACCTGCCTTTCACTGCCGGCCAACACATCGAAAAAGTGGAAGCACCCGCCTACACGGTTACGGTCGGATCTAACGCGCTTCTCATCCATCGCGAAATCCAAACCGCCGAACCTGCCGATTCCGAATCGTCACCCATTCTCGTCGTACAACGTTTTTTCCGTGATGATGACCGATACGAAATGATCGACGGCGAAAAGGTCGAAAAGGAAGTTTCTGACGAGTTCCTCGCCGGCATTGTTTACGGCGCTCAAGTTGTGTTGGCGAACGCCACCCCCCAGAAGCAGAAGATCAACACCATCATCCAAATCCCCGAAGGTGCCTTACCCAGTGGCGGATCAAGCGCAACACGTGATGAATATATTGAAATTGAGCCTTACGCCACGCTCACTCGGGACTACTTTTTCTATTTCCCTGAACCCGGCAGTTTTGCTCAATTTCCTGCTACGGCTTCCGATCAACATGGTCGCCATCTCGCTTCTGCCGATCCGACCACGTTCCATGTCGTCGAGAAATTATCAACCGAAGACAAAACATCGTGGGCATGGATTTCGCAAAATGGATCCGAAAAAGATGTGCTGGACATCCTCGAAACACATAATATCCGCGATATCGAAAACCGGCTCGGCGCCATTGGCTGGCGAATGAAAGATGCACAATTCTTCACTCAAACGCTTGCCCACCTACGCAGTCGGCATATTTACGCACCAGAACTCTGGGGCTATGCGTTCCTGCATCACGACACTCAAGCGCTCGGCGAATTCCTGCAGCACAACGATTTCTCGCGCAAAGTCGGCCCTGTTCTTCGCACCACGCTTTTCAACATCGACCCTGTGGAGCACAACCATTACGAGCACCTCGAATACGCTCCGCTCATCAACCCGCGCACACACCGAGTCGGCCACAAGCTAACCATCCTCAACGAGGCACTACGCACCCAGTACCAAAGCTTTTTAGAAGTGCTGTGTTTCAAATCTGAACTCGATTCGGAAGACCAACTGGCCGCCGTCTACTACCTGCTCCTTCAGGATCGCATTCCTGAAGCACTCGCCCGATTCGCCCGTATTGATCGCAATGCGATTGCTGAAAAGATGCAGTTCGACTACATGCAAGCGTATCTCGCTTTGTACCGAGGGGATGTACCCACAGCGGCGGCCATCGCAGAGCGCCACAGCAAAGAAGGTGTTGATAAATGGCGCGTCCGCTTCGAACAGCTCAGTGTGATGGTACAAGCTATCGCCGATCCGAAAGGTGCGACGGCCAACGCTGCCGATCCAGAAAATCGCGACGCTACACTCGGCGCACTTGTCAGCACGGAAACAACACTGGAATTATCTGTTGAAACAGGCGTGGTCAAACTCGCCGCACAACACATCGACGAAGTCGTCTTGAACATTTACCCCATGGACATTGAGCCGCTCTTCTCAAACAATCCTTTCCTCCGGGAAGGATCGGATCGCTTTGCCATTGTCCAGCCTGCATTCACAATGACTGCAAAAGTAAAACCCGATGGAGCCGCGACGACGCTTGACATTCCTGCGCCATACAACGCCCAAAATATCATGATTGAAGCCGTCGCTGGCGGCATCCGCCGCTCAGCCGTTTCGACCGCTACAAAACTTGACGTGCGCATCATCGAAAACTACGGACAACTTATCGTACTCGACACAAAAACGGGAGCTCCTGTTCCTGGCGCCTATGTCAAAGTGTATGCCAAGACCAATCGTTCCAGCGCCCAGTCGGGTCAATCCTCCGAAACAGCACGCTTCCATAAAGATGGCTATACAGATCTACGCGGCCGTTTCGACTACTACTCGCTCAATCCCGGAAGCGCGCCGTACACCCCGGAACGCCTCGCCATCCTCATCATGAGCCCCGAACGCGGCGCCATCATCAAAGAAGCTTCTCCTCCTCGGGAATAGCAGTCCAGTTGTCCTTGGCTGCTTCCGGTTAGGCATTGAACGTTGGGACAATTAGGAGACAGGCGGCTAAAAACGGGCCTGAAAATCTGATGCGTTATTTTGAAGGCAGAATTTATAATCTAATCTGTCGAGGAAAACATGAAAAAAGCTACAATTACGCTGGTGGCCGTTTTGACGGGCCTTCTTGTCTATGGCATCGGCCATGACCCTGTTTTCAAACAGTAAGATCGCTTATTAGGGCGTAATATTCAACTACAATCTTAAAATTATGCCAATTTTGCCAATAAGATAGCAGGCAGACATTTAAAAACGAGCCTGAAGTCAGGAAAGAAGGTTCTAGGGGCTAGTGGCTAGCCAATTCCAGTGCTAAGCAAATTCGCGACTTGGTGTCTCCCCGAGGAAAAACAAGGGACAGGCATCTAAGGGAATCCGAAACTCTGTCTCGCCCGTGCGCTGATCGATAACGGGTTGGGCGAAGAAAAATAAGAGCTTTTGTTTAACGTAGAACGAATGAGGTGATTGTGAAAATAAAAAGGATAATAATCACACTTTTCATATCCACCAGTGCGCATTTTGTCCTCTCGCTTTGCGTCGGGGTGGCTAACTTGCTGAACTATTGCCCAGTTGGCGGTGGCGCAAGCGGTCAACTGTGGAATCTATGGTGTCGGATCATCACCGAAGCGAGTACCGTGTTAACAATGCCTGCTCGTCTGGTGGATCCGACGAAATACTGGAAGCTTGTTTTGATTGGAAAAGTGATTCTATGAAACTGCAGGAAAGCTCAGTCCCGTAAAGAATACCCCCAAGGAGAGAAAGTGTCAACGTCGAAAGCTTGCATTGTCGTGTGGTTTTCAATTTAGTTGAATCCCACCCAGAACCCAGAAGTCAGGAGTCAGAATACAGCATTGATTCTCAACATGTTACGCACAGTTTCGCCATTCTTCTATGGTGTCGCAAGAACAGGGACATGAATTATTTTGTCTAACTCCGC
>JBBQIY010000016.1:0-13707 GCA_038325415.1 Kiritimatiellia bacterium | reverse complement strand
GCTGCGTTGCCCCATATCTTGATCCGCTACTACACGGTTCCGAGTCCCGCCAGTGCGAGGAAGTCGACCATCGTCGCCATCGCCGCCATTGGCTTTTTCTATATTCTCTCCCTGTACATGGGGCTGGGCGCGATGATCAGTGGCGTCATCAACCCTGCCGACAGTAACATGGCGGCACCTCTGCTCGCACGCTCGTTCGGCAAGGCCCTGTTCGCCATCATCTCGGCCATTGCGTTCGCGACCGTACTGGGAACCGTCAGCGGGTTGATCGTAGCCGCATCCGGTGCGGTGGCGCACGATCTCTGTGATCGCTTCCTGAAACTCACGATGGATGATCGACAGAAAATCATGGCCGGCAAGATCTCAGCGTTTGTGATCGGTGGCATCGCGATCATTCTGGGCATTCTCTTCAAGGGCGTGAACGTAACGTTTCTGGTGGGATTAGCTTTTGCCGTGGCGGCTTCTGCAAATCTGCCCTCACTGGTCATGCTAATCTTCTGGAAGCGGACTACGGCGCAAGGCATTACGGCGTCGATCCTGACGGGTATGATCTCGTCACTCGTTCTCATCATGCTGTCTCCGGATCTGTTCAAGATCTACGGAATGGATCCGACCCACGCCCCCGTGCCCTTCAGCAATCCGGGCATCATTTCGATCCCGCTCAGCTTTGTGACCCTTGTGGTCGTGTCGTTACTCACGCCAAAGAAGCAGCCAGCGCGTAACGAGGCGACGATTCGGGCTTAACCAATAACCCCCAATAAAGTATCCGTTGTCATGACGTCGACAACACGCGTAAACCTACACTGCCATTCCGTCTGTAGCGACGGAAGTCTGCAACCGGAAGAACTCGCACAACGCCTAGCGGACGATGGTGTCGTCGTTGCTGCACTGACCGATCACGACACTACGGATGGGTCGATCCGCTTCCGTGCGGCGTTGCAACGGCTCGGTGTCGGTACGATCAACGGTACCGAGCTGACCTCGACATGGCACGGCGAAGAGGTCCATCTGCTCGTCTACGGGTTTGATGCAGCAAACGCCGAGTGGCAAGCGGCCTTAAAGCGGCTGCGGCTCACGCGCTACACCCCGATTTTGAGCGTGGAGGGAGCCATGCGGCGAGCTGGTTCCGCCGGCCCCGCCGCTGGCGACGACACCTCTGCGGCTGAAGGCCCACTGGCTACTGAAGAGGCGATCGCCTTGGCTCACCGGGCGGGCGGACAGGTCTTTCTTGCGCATCCGCATTTTTTGCGACAAGAAGAACGCGTGTTACAGGACCTGATTTCCGACCTCCGTGACTGTGGCCTCGACGGCATCGAGGCACTCTATGACCCGGCGTCTGCAGATATTCAGGCCCGACTGGTACAGATGGCCAAGGACCTAAATCTCTTAGTCAGCGCAGGCACGGACTACCACGATCCCGCAAATGGCCGTGCCCACGGCTTAGGCGTGGACATGCCGAATGTTCTGTGGCAGCCCTTGCGTGACGCCCTGAAGTTGGAGACCTCGACGTCTTCTGAGCGTAGCTCCGCTGCCTATACCCACGCACGTCGCACGCGACGCCCCTTCGCTCGCCATGTCATCATTCCGTCGGTGCTGGCGATTGTGCTTTTCATCGTGACGATCTGGGCACTCCTCATCCCCGCTTTCGAGCGTGCCTTAGTCGACCGCAAGCGCGAAATGATCCGTGAACTGACCCACGCCGCCTGGAGTATCATGGCCGAGGCCGAGCATCAGGTTTTGGCGGGTCGCCTAACCCAAAAAGAAGCGCAAGCAGAGACCCGCGAGCGTATCTCCGCCTTGCGATACGGCCACGAAAACAAGGATTATTTCTGGTTGCAGGACATGTATCCTCGCATGATCATGCACCCTTACCGCCCTGATCTAGACGGTCACGACCTGTCCGACTACCGCGATCCCCTCGGTGCGCCTATCTTCGTGGAATTTGCCGATTTGGTCCGCCGCCATAACGAGGGATACATCGATTATGTCTGGCAGTGGCCCGATGACCCGCGCCGCTTGGAACCCAAAGAATCGTACGTGAAGGGCTTTGCCCCGTGGGGCTGGGTGATCGGTACCGGTCTCTACATCGAGGATGTCAAGCTGGAAATCGCACATCTGGAGCGCGGTCTGATTCACGCCTCGCTCCTGATCACGGCACTCGTAACCCTCTTGCTCATCCATGTAATGCGACACAGCCGGAAGATCGACCGCGAGCGTGTCGAGGCCGTCGAAGAATTAAATACCACGACCGAGCGCTACCGTTCGTTTGTCGAAGCTGCGACAGAGGGCACGCTGCTGGTCGCAGAGGGCCGTTGTCGCTATGCAAACCCATACTTACTCACCCTGCTTGGCTACTCGGCATCCGAACTCGAACTACTCGGCTTTTCAGAAATCCTGCCGCAGAACGACACCAACCTTGACGTGTGGGAGCGCATCGAGGGAATTCAGAAAGCAAATGCCACAGATCCGAAAACCTTGACCGGTTCGCTACGCCGCCGCGACGGCTCGGTGGTGTCATGCGCACTCGTCATCAACCGCATCGCCTTAGGGAGCCGCGCCGGACTGGTGTTGCTCGCGCGAGAATCTTCCCTTCTCCTGTTGGATGGAGCCGTACCCCTCCCCGTAGTGGAAACGCCCCTAACGCAAACTATACATCATGTCCCCTGTGGACTATTCCGCGCTTCTGCTGACCGCTACGGTACGCTTCTGGCGACCAACGACATCGCTTCGCGCTGTCTCAGTGCAGCGGCCGGCACTTCCGACCAAGTTGTGGCGACGCTGGCCGATGCGTTCGGAGATCGCACCGCTTTCGAATCGTTCGAGGAGCGGCTGAAGCTTGATGGAACCGCTACCTGCCGCCTGCTCTCAGCCCCCGATGCAACGCAAAGCACCGCCACCTTCACCCTGCGGGCGACGATTGAAAGAGACATCGATGGGCAACCGATCGCGATTGACGGACTTATCGAGGACATCACCTCACTCGTACGCCGCGAGCAGGAGCGCGACGCCGTCATCGAACGGCTCCAATCCTCCCAGCTCTTTCTTCACGAACCCGTGAGCAGTGTCGTCAAAAAGGGCGTTTTCTGCTCGAGCGACATGCCTGTGCGTCAAGTGGCCACACTCTTAGCCGCACGTGATGCGACGGCGGCGCTTGTCTGCGACAGCTCGCACGCCATGATCGGACTCGCAACGGTCCGCGATCTGTGCGAGCGCGTTTTAGCGATGGGTCTTGACTCGCGCACGCCTGTCCGCACAGTCATGAGCGCGCCCGTCGCAACGGTTCCAGCTAACACACCGATCTATGGCGCACTGCTTCAGATGCAAGAACGGAACCTCCATCATCTGGTCGTGACAGACGACAGCGGCCAAGCCATAGGAACGTTATGCGACCGCGACTTGCTACCCCTCCAGCAGTATGGAGCTGGCTCCCTCACAAGCGAAATTTCTCACGCCACGCTTGTCGAAGACATCGTGCGCGGGTGTCGCCGCACCGCAGCAACGGTTAAGGCCTTGCTGGACAGCGGGGCGACCCCACGCAATGTCACGCGCTTCATCTCCTCAGTCTGCGATGCCGCAACCGAACGGTTTGTGCAACTCACCATCGAGGAGCTGGGGCCACCGCCTGCTCGCTTTGCTTTCATTGCCTTGGGTAGCCAAGGACGCCAAGAGCAGACGCTCATCACCGACCAAGACAACGCCATCATCTATGAATCGCCAGAACCGTCCTCTGGACTTCCAGATGTCGCACCCTATTTCCAGGAACTGGGACGACGCGTTTGCGGCTGGCTGGCTGAGGCAGGCTATCCATTCTGCCACGGCCGCTTCATGGCGAAGAACCCAGTCTGGACGCGACCCCTCTCCGCGTGGAAAACGCATTTCAGCTATTGGATCGCCCAGGCTGAGCCGGAAGAACTGCTGGTTTTCTCCTTGTTTTTCGACTTCAATACGGTCTGCGGCGATGCGAGCCTCGTCGAGGCATTGCGCCAGCACGTGTTCGCCGACCTGCGCGAATCCCCAGCCTTTTTCCCGCACTTCGCCCGCGACGTGTTAAAGTTCAAGCCGCCCGTGATGGTGCTAGGGCATATTCTGATGGGTGGCGTCGAGAACGCCCCTCGGGGCACGTTGGACATCAAGTCCGCCTTGCTGCCGATCGTTGCCTTCGCCCGCCTCTATGCGCTACGTCACGAAATCGTCCAGACCGGTACACTCGCCCGGCTTGACGCGTTGGCCGACGCCGGCAAGATCGCTCCAGCCAGCCGCGACGAGATCGCCGCGGCGTTCAGCTTCCTCACGCGTCTTCGCCTGCAACAACAGGCGCGAGCGATCCATGAAGGACGCACACCCGATAATCTTGTCGAATTCCGCCGTTTAGGCTATACGGATCGCACCGTGCTGCGGCAGTCGATCTCAACCATCCGCGTGCTTCAACGCCGTATCGCCTACGACTTTTTAGGCGGGACGCAAGGTTAGTCACGAGAATCCTTCAGGGAGTCAAGGATCTCATAATCAGCATCGATCATCCATTTCTCGCGGATTCGAAAAGCGGGGATGGTCTGGCGTTTGGCTTTGTTGAGAAGGGAGGACGGGTTCAGACGGGCAGTCTTCGCCCAACCGGAAAGCGGCACGATCCGTCGGCTCGTCAGGTAGGCGATTCGCTTGTGGAGCGATTCGATCAGGAGGAGCGCAAAGAGTCCGGTAAAGCCGTCGGCTCTGCTCGTCATGCGATATCGGTCGAAAAGAGGATAATAGTCGGATCTTTTCCCCTTGTTTTGGACAATGATCGGGGGGTATCCCAGTCGTAGCAGTTGCTGGTTGATGAGAACTCGGCCCATGCGACCGTTGCCATCGCAAAATGGATGGATGGTTTCGAATTCGGCGTGGAACCAGGCGATTTGATCGAGAAACCACGCATTGCTTTCTTCGTTGTATTTGGCAACCGTTTCTTCCATTAAGGAGAGGACGAAGTCGGGGTTCGCGCCGATGTGGGTGCCGACACGCACCCATTCTTTCCCGGAGCGGAAACGTCCTGCCCAAGCATCGTTAATGCCGGAAAGCAGGGTCTTGTGCCATTCCAAAAGGGTTGAGACGCTTAATAGCTGGGAAGGGTCAGAGAGGAGCGATCCCATGATCTTCGCTAGATTCTTCGCTTCGTAGACTTCGCGGATGTCGCGGTCTTTGCGGACGATGTCACGCAAGAGAATGTCTTCCGTGTCTTTGAGGGTCAGCGTGGAGTTTTCGATGGCGTTGGAGTTATAGACCATCTCGGGAATCTCGGCGATGGCGATGTCGTGGAGAATGTGTCCGCGGCCTGTCTTGAGTTCCTGGTAGCGTTGGGCAAGGGAGGCGATGCGGGACTGGGTTGTTTTGTTGACCATAGAAGTATAGTAGCAAACTTATCGTGAATTTTCAACGATTCCAAGAATTTTCACGTAAAAGTTCATTCAGAGCCTTAAAACCGTTCAAAAGAAAGGGCGGGGAATAATCCCCACCCTTTCTTCGCTTGCGTTCGAGATCATTGGACCGAGCGTGAATACACGACTCATCCCTTGACGGTGTATTCTCGTAGACGCCGCGTAGCACGTTGTACATCAAGTCCGCCTTACTGCCGATCGTCGCCTTCGCCCGCCTCTATGCGCTCCGTCACGAAATCGTCCAGACTGGAACGCTCGCCCGCCTTGACGCCTTGGTCGACGCCGGCAAAATCGCGCCTGCAAGCCGCGACGAAATCGCTGCGGCGTTCTGCTTCCTCACGCGCCTCCGTCTCCAACAACAGGCACGGGCGATCCATGAAGGGCGCACACCCGATAATCTTGTCGAATTCCGCCGTTTAGGTTATACGGATCGTACCGCACTGCGACAATCGATCTCAACCATCCGCGTACTTCAACGCCGTATCGCCTACGACTTTTTAGGCGGAACACAAGGATAACAAAAACAACCAGAGTAGGTGTCCGCCTTTCTTTTGATTTCGGATTGTTCTTCTTTAGTCATATTCTTACGGGCGTAACGTCGCGTCTCACCGGATGGCGAACCCGCCGCGGGCGAGCCATACGGCGCAGGCGATTGTTCGTATTCTGACTTCAGCAGATTGTGGGGCTTCTATTCGAGTCAGTGCCGAGCTACTTCTTCACAATTACGCAATCGTCTATCAGGAATGGGGAGCAGAACATAGCATCGTTAACGCCCTTGTATGTTCCTTCTATGGTTATGGACAGTCCAGCGACAAGCATTTCAAGTCCCGCAGAATCGTACATCATACATTTGACGTTTGCATTACTGATTTCTCCATTCCCTTCAAGACGGACCATGTATGCTGTGACTATCTGGCCTTTGTGATCAGTCCTCACCTTTTCGACTTTGTCAACGACGCCCGTAATCCGAATAGTTTTGTCCGTCAGGGCCAAATATTTCGCATCTCCTGCAATTTCGTTTACTTTGTATGCATCGCACAACTCTTTGGCACTCACAGAGATAACATTGGCAGTGGGTGCGGAAGTGTCGTTAGGAGTTGCTGTGGGCGATTTCGCGCTCACGACGTGGAGGATGCGTGTCCCGATGTTGATAGTTGCGCCGTTTGTAAGGACGAACGGGCCGTATGTGTTGTCATCGGACTTCAAATAGAACGTATCTGGACCCGCGAGTGCAGTGGTCGCCAAAATGAATGTCATTGCGATGTGTACTTTGCATTTCATTATGATCTCCTTCTTCTTGTCATGGGAATAGTGTTATTGAGCTTACTTCGCGTAAAGACTACCTCACGCAAATGGGATGAGTTTATTCCTTCTACTGGGACATGTCAAGCCCTGCCTCACCCTGTTGACGTCAATGGGGTGGGATTCAATTTAGTTGAATCCCACCAAGAATACAGAAGTCAGGAGTCAGAATACAGCATTGATTCTCAATATGTTACGCACAGTTTCGCCATTCTTCTGTGGTGTTGCAAGAACAGGGACATGAATTATTTTGTCCAAATTCGCGTAAGTGCTTGATTTCCAACTTCTGACTCCTGTATTCTGTCTTCTGACTCCTGTGGGCGTCACACTATGTTGACGCGCACCCCTTCACATCAAACGGTAATCGCCTGTGCAGGAGGACTTGCTTGTAGAACAGCGTGATTGCCTGCGAGGCATTCAGTCCCAAAGCCCCGAAAATTGTCTCCACGCTGTCTTTAAGTGCTGGGGAGACCCGTGCGCGGATCAAAGTGCTTTTGTTCATCAGAATCTCCTTTTTTATTATAAAACGCCAATACTGCAAAGCGAATTCACCCCAATTGGAAAAGTGCGAAGGAAATTCTCCGCCGCATGGAGCAAATATCGTGCAGGATCATTTTTACTACGCTACCCGACACCAAGCACTCAAAGCCCCTCACCGATGAGGTTTTAGGCTTAAGTTAGTGCCATTCCGTTCTTAATCCTAATCGTAATCGTAATCCGTTCCATCAGAGAAATTAAGATTACGAGTACGAGTACGATTAGAAACACAGCTAAATCACTACGTTAGTACCATTCGATTCAAATCCTAAACGTTTAGTCACAAGGATTGTTTTTGAAAATTTGATTCTTCCCTAATTGCTGTGCGAATTGTTGAGCGTGAGTGAATTCGCTTGATCTTGTTTCCATGCGGCTTCCTGTGTTATGATCCGCGAGGATAGATAGACAGCACCGGAGGTCGGTCGTTTGTTCCTATTCGGAGGGGAGAGCAATGAACGTTTATATTTGGGTTGCAATCGGTGGAGTTGTTTTTTTGTGGCTGGTTGTGACGTACAATCGGTTTATCAAGTTCCGCAACATGGTTCGCGAAGGATGGAGCGGCATTGATGTGCAACTCAAACGCCGAGCGGAATTAATTCCTAATCTTGTGGAGGTCGTCAAAGGTTACTCCATTCACGAGCGTGGCCTTCTGGCTGAAATCGTCAGCCTGCGATCCAAAAGTTTTCAGACTCAAAAGGTGAGCGAGAAGGGTGAGGTCGAATCGGCTCTGTCGTCGTCTATTGGAAATCTGATGGCCGTGATCGAAAACTATCCTGACTTGAAGGCGAATCAAGGGTTTCTTGAGTTGCAAAAAAAGCTTGTGGAAATTGAAGATCAAATTCAGATGGCTCGGCGTTACTACAACGGGACCGTGAGAAACCAGAATATCGCGATTGAATCCTTCCCGGGCAATCTGGTGGCGAAGCTTTTTGCTTTCAGGCAGGCGGAATTCTTCGCGCTGGATGCCGCTACGGAACGGCAGGTACCGAAAGCGGATGTGGGAGGTGCGGTATGAAACGGGTTCTCTTTCTCATCGTAACCTTTGTGGCCTGCTTTACATCTGCACAGGCTGACGAGAGAATCCTCAGTTTTGATTCTACGATTAAAGTCCAGCCATCGGGTGAACTGTCGGTGACTGAAACCATCAAAGTCGTCAGTCAAGGCAAAGAAATTAAACGCGGGATCTACCGGGACTTCCCGACGGTTTACAAGGATGGCTACGGCAATACTGTGAAAGTCGCCTTTCGTGTTCAATCCGTGCTTCGGGATGGTAGATCGGAGGGCTGGCATCTCGAAAGACGCGAAAACGGCTATCGTGTCTATTTCGGTAAAAGTGACGTTTTGCTAAACCTTGGCGAGTACACGTACTCATTTACCTATGACACCGATTTTCAAGTCGGGTTCTTCAAGGACCATGATGAGCTTTACTGGAATGTGACGGGAAATGGGTGGGTGTTCCCGATTGATGTGGCCCGTGCAACGGTTGAATTGCCGTCGGGGGTACAGGCTCTCTCGTCGGATGCCTATACGGGTGCCTTCGGCAGCAAGGAGGCCGCCTTTGAGAGTCGTGTGGATGAGCAAGGGCGCACGGCCTTCAAGACAACGCGTGAACTGAATCCGTACGAAGGGTTAACCCTCGTGGTGATGTGGCCGAAAGGGTTCGTGCATGAACCCACGCAGGAGGAACAGGTTCAGCGTTTGGCTCGGGACAACCCGGGTCTCGTTGTCGGTCTTGCCGGAATTCTCGTTTTATTTGTCTATTACAGTGTTGTTTGGTTTCGTGTTGGCAAAGATCCCGAAAAAGGCGTGATCATTCCGTTGTTCGAGGCGCCGATAGGGCTCACGCCGTCGGCCGTGCGCTACTTAATGCGCATGGGATTTGACGACAAGGTTCTGTCTGCCGCCGTCATTGATCTGGCGGTGAAAGGCACAATCACCATCGATCCCATCGGCAAGGATGAATACAAGCTCACCCGCATCAGCGATGCCTTCGATGATCTGCCGGACGATGAGAAGCATTTTGCTAAGCAGCTTATCGGCAGTAGTTCCTCTATTTCGTTGACTAATACGAATTATGTGGCCATTTCAAAGGCAAAGGAAGGACTCAAAGCGGATCTGGCTTTGCGCTATGAAAAAACGTATTTCCTTACGAATCGCAAAACGTTCATCCCGGGATTTCTCATTTCAATGGTGACGGTGCTCGGCCTTTCCCTCTTTGCACCAGAACCCGCCAGTGCTTTATTCTTGTGCGTTTGGCTCTCCATTTGGTCGCTGGGGTGTGTCGCTCTGTTTAGCGCGGTCGCCTCGGCGTGGCGTCAGTTGTTTAGCGATGGTGACGGGCGCGTGACGAGTCTTATTAAGGCCATTTTTCAGACGCTTTTTTCGATTCCGTTTTTGCTGGGAGAATGTTTCGGTCTCTGGATGTTTTCTAAAGCCCTCTCGATTCCTGCTGCCGGTTGCGTGTTGGTCGTCTTACTGGTAAACCTATTCTTCTACCACATCATGAAGGCACCGACGCGCATGGGACGCAAGGTCATGGACCAGATCGAAGGGTTTAAGCGCTATCTCTCCGTTGCCGAAAAGGATCGGCTCAACGAATTAAATCCGCCCGAGAAGTCACCTGAAATATTTGAAAAGTTTCTGCCCTACGCTTTCGCTCTGGACGTCGAGCAAGCATGGTGTGAACAATTCTCTGACGTGTTGGAGAAGGCTCGCAAGGCTGGAACTTACACACCGATTTGGTATACCGGATTACTGTTTCATGGGAGAAGTCTGCAGCATCTGACCTCCGGCTTGAACACCATGACGTCGCAGATTTCCTCAGCGGCGCATCCGCCCGGATCCAGTTCAGGCGGTAGAGGTTTTAGCGGCGGTGGTGGCGGCGGTAGCTCTGGCGGCGGTGGCGGTGGCGGTGGCGGCGGTGGGTGGTGACCAGGGCAGACGCATCAACTTTTTTGACAAGCTCCGCCCACCCACTGGGATCAGCCGTTTTGACACGTCCCTGGGGGATCCGTCCTGCCCGGACGTCAGGCGGCCTCGCGGCTGCCTACGGCGAGCGCAAGCCCACGCAGGACAGACGTGGAGGCTTACGGCTCCCCTGTGCTGTCCTGCGCGGTAACTCTACTTTTCCTTCCCGACGGCGTCCCGCATAGTTGCGGGTCGCTGCGCCGTGCGTTTCGCCTTCGCAGAACCCGCCTCCAGCCGGACGAGGTGTAGCTCGTCCCTGTCGAGCAGCTCCCATGAAACGCTCTCCCCACCTTCGACTCCCAGTGCCGCCGCCAGCGGCATCGGGATGTAGACGAAGAAGCGTACGTTCTGGCCTTTCGTCCTGATGGCCTGTATCCGCAGTGGGTAGGACGCCGATGCACCTCGTGCGGCGTGTTCTGTTTTTGTTTCTATTTTTTTCGCCATAATATTCCTTTCCGCTTGACAATATAGCTTATAGGCTATATCGTGTCAAGCACGAAAAAAGATTTTTTTCGAAGCCGGGCAAACAACCAAACGAAAGGAACGACCATGAAGGCATTGCTGAAACTCGTAAACGTGCGCGATCCCCGCCGAGGGGGCGAGCGAAAGACGCATGTGTTTAAGGAAATCGTCGCCATCGCCATTTTGGCGAAACTCTCCGGAGCCCAAACCTTCAACAAAATGGAAGACTTCGGGAAGATCAGGCGCGAATGGCTTGGGACTTTTCTGAGCCTCCCCCACGGCATTCCCAGCCACGACACGTTCAATCGCGCCATTCGCGCGATCTCCGAGAAGGATTTCGAGGTGCGCTTCCGCGCCTGGGCGGAGGCGATGCGTGCGGATGCCGCGCAATTCGACGCAGAGAAGCCACAGCCGCAGCGGCTCGTCGCCATCGATGGCAAGGCCGTACGCCGTGCGGGATTCAAGGGTAAGGCTCCGATCATCGTTGGCGCATGGGATGAGCGCACGGGTATCGCGCTTGGGCAGGAGCGTGTGGAGGAGAAGAGCAACGAGATCACTGCGGCTCCGCGGCTGCTCAAGGGCATCGACATCCACGAGACGCTCGACAAGGGGCACGGAGAAGACCTCTCGCGGGCGAGGATCGGCAATGCACCCCAAAACCTCGCCCTCATGAGACGCGCCGTGCTCAACGTGTTCAGCCGCGATGCACAGGGACGCGGGCTGCGTCGTTGCCAGAAGAACGCGGCTTGGAACCCTGCCTATTTGGAGGCATTGCTCTCAGACAACGACTGAGCGTTGTCCTCGGAAAATAACGAGGCTCCGGTTACGGCGCGGTGCCTCGTCCACCTCTTCGCGCCTCGTCCGAAACAGGCATCCCGAGGCGCATGGCGGAGCTTGTCAAAAAATTTGATGCGTCTGCCCTGTGGGTGGTAGCCGTTCGGCTTGCCATGTTCATGGCTTTGTTGTACACTTTGCTACGAATTCAACTGACTGTGTGGACACGAGGTGCTTTGAAATGCCGGATCTGATGACAATAGCCATTATCATATTCACAGGCCTCTGTTTAGGAGGCTTGTCTGTCGTGGCCTTGAGTGCTTTTGCATCAGGAGCAAATGCTTACGGTGGCACTTATTCATCGGAAACCGCTCGCCAGTTTGAGGATATTTTCCTTTTCATTCCACCGCGACGCATCGCGGAAATTGGCTGGATCTGTTCGACGCTTGTGGCTTTGTTGATGTTTTTGCTCCTTGGCGGTGTCGGGGGATCGGCATCGGCGATTCTGGTGCGGATGGCGATTGCGTTGCTCGCCGGTTCGCTCATGTTGATGGCCCCCGCCAAAATGCTGATTGTTCTGCGAACACGGCGGCGGCGCCGATTCAACGTCCAACTGGTTGATGCGCTCACCAACATGGGCAACGCGCTTAAGTCGGGTTTCAGCATTATCCAGGCGGTCGAGCATGTTGTAGAAAATGGTGAGAATCCGATCTCTGAGGAGTTCGGGACGATGTTGCATCAGACCCGCGTTGGCGTCAGCTTTCAGGAGGCGATGCGCAATATGGAGCAGCGTGTAGGAAGTGAGGATCTGACGCTTGTTGTGCTTTCCATTGAAACGGCGCGTCGTACGGGTGGCAACCTGACGGAGATTTTTTCTAACATTAGCCATACAATTCAGGAGAGGCTTCGCATTGAGAACCGTATTAGGACACTGACGGCGCAGGGACGGCTCCAAGGCATCGTGCTGAGTCTCATGCCGCTCTGTTTGGGGATTGTGCTGAATATCGTTCAGCCTGGAATGATTCAGCCTTTTCTGCACTCTACGGTTGGCATCGTGGTGGTCATGCTCATCGGCGTGATGTTGCTGTGCGGTGCCCTGATGATCCGCAAGATCATCAACATCGACGTCTAAAGTAGGAGAAGAAGACTCCAGATCCCCCTCAACCGCACACTTAAATCTTTTCTTAAAACGGCACACTTACTCGACTCGCTCACTCGGTTTCTATTTTATTACAATATTTGTAGCAGGTCATCCGTTCTATGGACACAACCCCAAACAAGGAGATCTCATGAAATTATCTAGACTATTAGTTCCAGCGATGATGGTGGCAAGCGTAACAATCAGTTTCGCCGAAGACGCTGAAAAGGCGAATACACAAGCTCCCGCGAAGGACAAAGAAGAAGTCGTTGCCAAAGAGCCGAAGCGGGTCGCTCCCAAGGATGGCGAGGCGCCCCAACAGCGGTCTCGGGACGAGGGTCGCAGGCAGAATGTACGCCAATTCAACAGACCGGACGATGTCAGTCCGCAGAGCATGATGCTTCGCATGTTTGAAGACCCTGAGATTTGTGACCAGCTTGGGCTAGAACCAGCCGTGCGCAAAGAGATTGTTGACGCTTTCAAGGTCATCGATAAGCAGGTTGATGCGAAGCGCGAAGCGCTTGGCGAATTTCAGGTGACTCAGGCAAAGCTTCTGGTTGCTGGCGCTTCCGAGGCGGATGTCATGGCAGCGGTGGACAAGGTCTGGAGTACTCGCGCCGAAATAGCCAAAATGCAGATTTCGAAGTTGCTGATCCTGCGTGGCAAATTGACAGAGGAACAGATCAAGAAAATCGACCAAGTCCGCGCAGAACGCTTCCGTACACGGCGAATGGAGCAGAAGCCGGAGACGCATGAGCGATCAGATAAAGCTCCCAAAGAGGGACGAGGACAAAACCGAAAAAATCACGGTGAAAAGCAAGCTCCCCCGCCGATAGAGCCAAAGATCTGAGCGGCGGTTGAAAGCAAGGTTAAGCTTTTAACGAATCCATAAAAAAACCTGCGTAGTGCTTTACAAACAGCCACGCAGGTTTTTTATTTTCTGGGTTAGACCTTCTTTTTGGGTCTACCGCCTTTTTTCTGGTTTGGGTTTGAGATCTTTTTCAGCCGCTTGGCTGGCGGTGCTGAGACGGGAATGCTCAGATCGATCGGATAGTTCTTTTTCACCTTAGCGTCAATTGACTTGGCTTCTTTTGCGTTCTCAGGGGTCAGCTTAGC
>JBBQIY010000015.1:0-13857 GCA_038325415.1 Kiritimatiellia bacterium | reverse complement strand
TGTTACGCACAGTTTCGCCATTCTTCTATGGTGTCGCAAGAACAGGGACATGAGTTATTTTGTCTAACTCCGCGTAAGTGCTTGATTTCCAACTTCTGACTCCTGACTTCTGACTTCTGACTTCTCTGCGCGTCAAACTATTTTGACGCGCCCCCGTAGAAACACACAGGAGGCATTTTCCGCTTGCTATTCGTACCCTTGGATCCTAAACTAAAGCTTCTTAATTGAGCTGTCGAGAGGTAAGGACATGTTTCCGTTACATGGCTCAACAAACTGATGGGAAGATGTGAACATAGCCAGGGTAAGGCCAGCATACGGAAAGACGTCACCTTATGAGTATCAGAAAGTTTGTCTACGCGTATATCAAGTCCATGCGGCTCTACTATGCGTTCATTACGGGCATAGCGGGCTGGATTGGTGTTTCTTTCTACAATTTTTGCATGCCGGAGCAGTTCGACTATTCACGCAACGTCATCATTCTGGCCATGCTCTTTTTGAGCTGGGGAGTCAATCAAATCATCAATGATTTTCTGGGCCTGCCAGAAGATCGTATCAATGCTCCCAACCGTCCCATGGTGACGGGCGAACTGCATCCGGTCGGCGCTTTAGTGACATCTGCCGTTCTCATGTCTGGTGTGACAATCGTGGCATTCTTTCTGAATCCATGGGCCATGTTACCCATCGTGATCGGCGTTCTGCTCAACGTCTTGTACGAATATGCGAAGGCGTGGTCTCTGATCGGAAATGTAGTGTTTGGTTTTTCGATCGCTATGTGTACTGTCTTTGGCTTCCTCGCCGCAGGTCCATTACCCGATCCGCTGTTTACGAGCAATCGGATTTGTGCATTCTTACTCGTAGCACTTCTGAATGGGGTCATGACTTACTACACCTATTTCAAAGATTATATTGGCGATGCTGCCGTCGGCAAGCGAACCTTTGTTGTGAAATATGGACTGACTGTGGCGCGGTACGCTGGCGTGGTGGCAGCCATCCTGCCCGCGCTGGCATTCTTCTTCTTCCATTCCATGGGCTGGTTGCCCATGGGTGATGTACTCTTCAGGCGTGATTTCATATTCTGCGGCGTCATGACGATCTGCTTGCAGGCATGGACTGCACTACTGTTTTTCAGAAACCCGGTTGGTGAGCAGACGTATTTCGGCCTCGCCACCAATATCAGAGCATGTGTCGCAGGTCAGATAACACTCATTGCGATCTTCAATGGCACGCTCGCCTTGTATTTGTTTTCGGCAAGTTACATCTTCATCGGATTTCTTTTCAACCTCTACAAGGACGCCAAGGCATGATGAAAACAAGATTTCTGACAGGATTCTCGAGAGCGATGATCTATCTTCGGATTGTCCTGCATGTCCCCTTTTATTATCTCGTGCGCCCTACATTTTTCAAATCGCCGATTGCCTATTTCCGTTTTCTGCGGCGCGCCCTGACGTTGTTGATGGTATTCCGCCACAACAAAGTCGTCCGTGTGTTTAATGGATATAAACTGCATCTCTACCTGCCAGCCTATCCCTCCAGAGCATTCTTCTATGCCCTGGAAAGCAAGTTGCTGAGGCACCCTTCCGGGCCCACAACGATTGTCTTTTCCATGACCAAGGCTTGCACCTACCGATGCAAACACTGCTATCAAAAGAACGACAGTGGCTCAGATCTGGATGAGGCGCTCATGATTGCAACCGCGCACAAGGTGAGAGATGCCGGCGTTGCCATGTTCGATATTGAAGGAGGAGAACCATTCGTTCGCTTTGACCGACTCCTAACCCTTGTTGAAGCGCTTGATGAGCGTTGCGAAATATGGGTCAACACGACGGGGGCCGGCGTAGAACCCGGCATGATGGAAAAGCTTAAAGCAGCGGGCCTGTTCGGTTTGATGGTTTCCATCCACTCCCCCGATGCGGATGTCCATGATGCGTTTACCGGAACACCGGGCTCTTTCGAAACCGCATGCGAAATTCTCAGAACCTGCCGCCGATTAGGACTGGTTGGTGCTTTTAACACCGTGCTGTCGGAGGGGGAAGTCAAGTCGGGTGGCATCGCTCGGATTATGGATCTCGCCCGGGACCTGGACTGCGACTATGTCCAGCTTATCCACCCTAAACCCGCAGGCGTTTGGCTGGGCCGCAAGGAAGACATGCAGACGGATCCCGCTATCATACAGATGGCTCGCCAAGAGCACTTGCGATACAACAGCGCCGAAACGAGATCCTATCCCTCGCTAGCAGCTCAGGTACAGGAGGAAGCGGACTCTGTCCTTGGGTGCACAGCCGGTGCTATCGACCGCTTCTATGTCGGAGCCGGCGGTGAAGTCCAGCCCTGCGAGTTTCTGAATATCTCATTCGGCAATGTCAACGAGGAGTCTTTTGACGCGATCTACAAGCGCATGCGGTCTTATTTTCCGGAACCTCGCACGGACTGGTTGTGTTGCACACAGGCGGAAGCGATCTGTGAGATTTTCAAGACAAGAGACGGTCATGGCACGCCGCTGCCCTGGAGTGAGACAAGGCAACTGGTCGAGAATTGGGAGCGCGGCACGAAAACGCCGATCTACGAAAAACTTGGAATTTACAAATGAAAGCGCTGCTGATCATGAACCCGGGATCGCGATCCGGAAGAGGAAAGAAGCTTTGGTCTTTCTGGGAATCAAGCCTGAAAGCCAAAGGGCTGGCGTTTGACTCAGCAATCACAACAGGCCCTGGGCATGGCATTGAACTGGCTGCTGGCGCGAAGGATTACGATAGGGTTGTGGCAGTCGGTGGCGATGGCACGATCAACGAGGTGCTGGATGGCATCATCCAATCTGGCAGACCCGACCTGCGAATGGGTATCCTGTATTCAGGAACAAGCCCCGACTTCTGCAAATTTCATAACATCCCGACATCTCCTCTGGAAGCCATCGACGCACTGGTTGCCGGGTCTTCCCGCAAAGTCGATGTTGGGAGAATCACCTATTCCCGGGAAAGTGGTGAGAGAATCACCGCTCACTTTGGGTGCAGCGTCAATGTCGGGCTCGGTGCTTCGGTTGCCCGCACCTCAAATCTGCTTCGCAGGTTCACTGGGGATAGGCTTGGCACGTGCAGCGCGGTGATCTATTCTGTTGTGTCAACACGGCCTGTGGATCTCGAGATTATCGTCGATGGATCATCACAGCTTCTACGAGGCGTCAACAACCTCAGCGTCTTGAAAAATCCGTTTCTTGCCTCGGGCCTGCGTCTTAATCTGGATTTACGGGTGGATGACGGAAACCTGGTTCTGTTTGCCTTACACGGAAGGAACAGAATGTCGGTCCTCTCTGTCCTGCCGGGATTCTATTCCGGTAAGGCCGTTGATCGAGATGACGTCTTGATCAGGACGTGTTCGAAACTCACCATCCGGTCTTCAGGGAGAACAGAAATAGAATTCGACGGTGATCCCAGAGGTATCCTGCCCGCCGAAATCGAGGTGCTTCCGAGAACCCTTAATCTGATAGGAGCCAGCACATGAGAGAGCATGACCTCATCAAGAACATCGCCGCATCGTTTTTCCGAAGCGATCGCCAAAAAAATGCATTGTTTGAGTGTGACTCGGAGATCCTCCAGATCGGCGAGTCTCTGTGGGGGTTGAGCATGGATGAGTTCTGCCCCGAAGAAGATCTGTTCACCTCTGAGAACCCTGTCCGTCTCGGGAAGAATCTGACTGTTGCAACCTTGAGCGACCTTTTGGCAGCCGGAGCCGAACCGCAGTTCTTCATGCACAGTGTCTCTCTGCCCGTCAACGTTGAGCGGCAGTTTGTTGATGGCCTGATGGAAGGCATCAGGACGATTCTGGACCGCCTCAATTGTGCCATGTGCGGAGGCGATGTCGGCACGGCGAATCCGTGGCGGTACTGTGGCTTCGGGATGGGGCCAATCCGCTCACCCAAGCCGCTCACGCATCGTCTTCCCCGGGAACCGCAAACCTTGTGGATAACCGGCACCCTGGGTGATGCGAACCTGGCCGCTCTACAGAATACGCCGACACCTGAATTTGAATTGCGGAACAAGGAGGCTGATGTCATCCGATCTTGCGCAAGTGCCTGTATCGATACGAGCGGTGGACTGCTGGACGCCTTGTGGCTGTTCCATGAGCAGAATCCGGCATTGAGGTTCGACCTCCGACTAGACGACGTGCCGATCGCCGCAGGCGTCGTCCAGGCCGCAAAGGCAATGGGATTTCCTATCGAATCAGCGCTTCTCGGCGGTGCCGGCGAATATGAATTATTGTTTACAGTGCCTGAAGCATCGGTGCCTGTACTCACGGGTACTCTCCATTCCATTGGCGCCACGTGCATCGGGTCAACCCGTCAAGATGCGAAACCCGGAATCCATCTTTACCGCAACGACGGTCTGCAAAGAATGATGGTCGAGCCACCGCCTTGTCCCAGAGCCGTCGCGAATACTCAGGAACATATCAAAGAGGTCCTGACGATGGCGCGGCAGCTTTTTGTGATGCGTGAACAACCATGAGAACAAAAACGACATCCGGATCGGTTGATGCCCTTTTTGAGCCGCTTGTATTGCGCAACACAACGCTCAAGAACCGATTGATTCGTTCGGCAACTTACGAAGGCTATGGCGATGACAAGGGCATGCCGCAACCGGAGCTGGCGGAGTTGTACAGAGCACTCGCCGATGGGGGTGTCGGTACAATCATAACGGGGTTTGTTTTTATCACTCAGACCGGTCGTGCAATGCAACCGAACCAATGCGGAATTGATACGGATGAGAAGACAGCAGTCTGGAAGCATATTGTCAGCCAGGTTCGGCACAATCACGCGGATCTTCGCCTCTTCATGCAAATAGCCCATACCGGTCGTCAAACAAGGCGAGAGACAACAGGATTGCCCGTCCTCGGCGCCTCGTCACGACGCTGCACCTATTTCAAGCAACGCTTGCACGCTCTGGATGATGCTGGGATTGAGAACGTTATTCAGGATTTTGGCAACGCGGCACGGCGTGCTCAGGAAGCCGGGTTTGACGGCGTGCAGATCCACGCCGGGCATGGCTATCTAATCCATCAATTCTTGTCCCCGTGGACCAACACACGCAAGGACAAATGGTCAGAGGGACTCCTATTCTTGGAGGCAGTCATTCAGGCTATCCGCGAACAATGTGGCTCCGAATTTCCGATCCTGGTCAAGTTAAGCTGGGCGGATGACAACGAACCGGGGCTCAGCCTGGAGAGCACCATCCGAACCGTGAAGCGACTCGAATCGTTTGAGGTGGATGCCGTGGAGATCAGCTACGGTTCAATGGAATTCGCGTTGAACATTATTCGCGGGTCATGCCCCGTCGACGTCATTCTCAATGTCAACCCAATCTTTAAGCGCATTCCTCGTATGGTTCGAAGTCTCTGGAAGCAACTCTTTCTGACTGGATATATCAGCAAGTTCCAACCTTTCAGCGCGAATTACAACGTCGATGCAGCCCTGAAGATCAAGGCCGAAACATCCCTGCCGGTCATTGCCGTCGGCGGAATCAGATCCGTGGGTGGGATGCTTGACTGTTTGAACAAGGGACTCTCAGCCGTATCCCTGTGCAGACCGCTGATCTGCGAAACCGATCTGCCCCTCAGAATCAAAAAAGGCGAGGCCTTGGAATCACGGTGTACCAATTGCAATCTCTGCACAGCTTACTGCGACAGTTCCCAGACGCTGAAATGCTATCAACATAAAATGGAAGCAATAAATGAAAACTCCTGAAGCCGAAAAGGCAAAAAAAGGCTTTGAGGACTTTATGCCCAAGGACGGTGGCGACGACATTTTCAAGAAGATCAATGATTTGGCTTCCTTCCTGACGGAAAACCATCAAGATTGCCTCGATGGGCTCGGTCTTCAGGTGCTTGGGGCTGCAGACCATAGCGTTCGCCTCAGAGAGCCGAACCAGCCGGATAGAGACGTTATCATGCTCGGATCAAACTCCTATCTGTCATTAACCACGCATCCACAAGTTGTCGCGGCGAGCAAGGAGGCTTGCGACAAATATGGTTATGGTATGGGCGCGGTGTCGCTCTACGCAGGAACAACCGATCTTCACAGGCAGTTGGAGCAACTCATCGCCCAATTCTATAAAACCGAGGATGCCATCATCTTCCCATGCGGCTATTCCGGTAATGTTGGCGTGATCTCGGCTCTCTGCGGCAAAGGCGATGTGGTGATCAACGATTCAGCAAATCATGCATCGATCTTTGACGGCTGCGTGCTTTCCGGCGCTGATATCAAGGTCTATCTCCATCGGAACCTGCTGCATCTGGAAAAGATCCTCAAGAGACTGCCGCCGGAACAAAAGGGCAGACTCATTATCACCGATGGCGTATTTTCCATGGATGGTGATGTTGCGCCCCTGCGCGAGATCCTCGATTTGGCAAAGCAATACAACGCGAGAGTCATGGTTGATGACGCCCACGGGGTGGGTGTCATCGGAGAGACAGGCCGTGGCACGGCAGAGAAGTGTCATTGCACAGGCGAGGTCGATATTACCTACGGCACGCTTAGCAAAGCGCCAGCGGCTGTTGGGGGTTACTGTGCCGGGAGCGCCGAGCTTGTTCGTTATCTACGCTATTACGCTCGGACCTATTTCTTTTCCACCAGCCTCCCTGCACCGATAGTGGCAGGTCTGATCGAAGTTTTCAAGCTCCTCATGGAGGATAACGCTGGCCGCGACAAGCTGTGGAAGAACGTCGACTACATACTGAATGGTCTAAAACAACTCGGGTTCAATACTGGCGAGACCGAATCGCCAATCATTCCGATCATGGTAGGCAACGAAGAAACGCTTGGGCGCTTTCACAATGAACTTCGGCATCGCGGCGTGTTCACCAATCTTGTGAGCTATCCTGCGGTTCGCCGGAAGGAATGTCGCTTACGCATGACCATGATGAATTCAATTACACAGTCAGAGATGGATCTGGCCTTATCCATTCTGGCTGAACTGGGCAGGAAATACGGCATTATCCCATGAAACAGGTCTTCATAACGGGAGCCACCGGCTTCATCGGCAGTTACATTGCGGAGGAATTCATCAACCACGGTTGGCACGTCACTGCCCTCGTTCACAGAAAAGATACCTCCCGGCTCGCGCATCTTAACTCGACCGGACGCATTGCGTACGCCCATGGCGATATTTCAAGCTACGACAGTTTGAAAGACGCCCTCCTTTCCATGGATAACAAACCTGATGCGATTGTGCACTGCGCGGGTCGCGCTTCAGATATTGGCTGGCGAAACACGTTCCGGAAGACAAACCTGACTTCGGTCAAGCATCTCGTCAGGCTTACCAAAAAACTGAACGTCGGACGGTTCGTTTTCATTTCAACAACGGATGTCTATGGTCTTAGAGATTTTAGTGGCGAAACCGAACACGAGCTACGTTTGAAAGCATGTCCACGCAATCCGTATCCAGAGTTCAAGATCCTTGCCGAGGATGTGATCAGAAAGGAATTACCCGCCGAGCGCTTCTCCATTCTCAGGCCCGCTCAGGTATGGGGCGTTGGGGACACCACATTGACAGCGCGGATCGTTGACTTTCTACGCGAGTCACCTTGGATTGTGCATTTCGGTAAATGGCGCGGGAAGAACCGGTGGCCGCTGGCGCATGTTCGCAATGTTGCCATGGCCGCGTACCTCGCTGCCACGATGTCGGAGACGGCAGGTTGCGCGATCAATGTGCTGGATAACGAGCACACGAGCATGGATGAATTCTACAGTATCCTTGCCCGGGTCTATCTACCTCACAAAGCGTTCAAAACGGTAACGCTGCCCTTCTGGGCTGGTTATATTATTGGCGCAGTCGTTTCCGCTATTTCAAACTTGCTGAACCTGAAGCGTCCCTTCATGGATCCGTCGCTATATGCCCTGTATTCAGTCAGCCGTAATCTGGATTTCAGCAACACAAGACTTCAGGAGTTTTTTGAAAAAACGGACACGAACATATTTACTCTCGCAGAAGGCATTCATGAACTTGAAGTCGCGAATAAAAAATCAGCGGCAACACAGAGAGAGATTGTGGGATAATAGAACTGACACCACCACACACGAACGTTCTGTAGTGCTACAACCCCAAAATAAGCAAAGTCAACCCAACGCGTTGCGGCTTTTAACCAGCGAAGACACCGATACCAAAGAGGAAAAACGCGGGCGATTCGGGATGGGCGTCTAAGAATTCTGGACTGATCGCCTCGTCTCACCGCTTGGACGAAATAAATTCTGCGTACGCCGTCTTTTCCTCAAACTTCCACGCGGAAAGCCCTTCGATCCACTCTGGATTCGTGAGGCAGAAGCCATCCTCGCTTCGCACTTCCACTAACTTGGGCATCAAAGCAGGCTCGCGATTTTCCGTGCTGAAAGGCCCAAAGAGAGTAACGTTTTGAAAAGCATGTCGAGCGAAACATTCTCAGGTCTATTCTCCATTCGAGCAATATTAGGCTGACTTGTCTTCAATGCAGATGCCAGCGCACCTTGGGAGAGGCCTTTCTCTTTGCGGAGTTCTTCCACTCGGTTCGCTAAACGTAATTTAGCCTCAAGATACGAACGTTCTGTATCGCTCATACCCAGAAAATCAGCAGCATCGCCGCTCGTCCAACCGACATCCTTTAGTTTTTCAACTGTTGTAGCTTTCATCTTATTCCCCTTTCACAATGTTTTCATAAATCGCGAGCCGTCTTCTGCAGTTTTCAATAACCCTATTTGGCGTCTTTGTTGTTTTCTTTTTGAACACATCTAAAATTACAATAGCCTCTGCAAAAACGCGACAGATGATTCGCCATTCACCTTCCTTGGACTTGATTCGAAGTTCCAAGCATCCATCTGCGACAGATGGCATCGGCCTTGCCTGCGGCATCCCGAACACAGCTCCATCTTGCAACCTTCCCAGCAACATACCCGCATCTTGACGAGCAAGCTCGGAAAAAGGAGGCGTTTAAATCTCGCCGGATAACCAGAAGAGAGGTTTACGCTTGTTCATGTGCACTAATATATATCAATTGTGATATTGCCGTCAAGTCCTATGCGGCGGAAGTTCCTGAACCTCCGGGTTGCATGGCGGACGGTTCGACCTATCAAGAAGCACTCGCGAACGCGGAACAAATCATTCGCGAATGGATTGAGACAGCGTCCGATCTTGGAAGAGCTCTACCTAAACCTCGCGAGCGTCTTGCCTATGCATAAATAATTCCGCTCTTCCGGCTTGGAGTTCACAATTTTACCGCCCCCATATCACATCTTCGAATATGTGAAACATCAAATTACTATCGAACGTCAAACTCGCCAAGATACTGTCTTCATCGTTAGTCCTCCACAATGCATACACAATTCTGACCAAGCTTTTCGCAAGACAGAATGTTAAAGCCCGATCCATCAGAATGCCTGAATTCTAACTCATTGCCTGAAACTTCGGAAATTTTCCGCACCTGTCCCCTGATTTTTCCTTGGATTTGGCAATCTGCGACAGCCTTTTTTGACAGAGTGCTTTTTCATATCTTCCGTGACAGTGCCAGAGAAAGTTCATCCTCGTATTGTTTTAAAACCCTTAAAAAAGCACGACGGAGTTGATCTCCTTGTTCATCGGAGTCGGGCTCTTCTTCCGACGTGGCTCCAACGCTGTTGCGGGAAACTGTGGGTTGCAGGCTTAACCTTACTTTTCGTATTGCTTCAATTTTCCATGATGCCAGTATGCGAACTGTTTCATTGCCGCGCACCACATCATTGAGCAGGAACCCTCTTGCCAAATCGAAATTCAACCACAACAGGCTTGCCCCTCCTTCTTGGTCGGATTGCACGGGCAACTCCACAATCTGTTTGAAAAGAGTGACCCAAGCCGTCTTGGCCGCCTCATCGGAGGCGGCATTTTTCAGTATTTCGAAAAGGTGATTCGCCGCCTTGACATAAAGCTGTGGCTGTTCTGGCCAGAAAATCTGAATCATCGACACGGAATCAACAGCGTCAGAAACGGTGTCAACCGACATAATCTTCACGGACAACTGCTCCTGCTCAATTGGCAATACCGCGTTGCATAGCGTTGATGCCACCTGATACATTCGTTTTTGGGAATCCCATAAAACGACGATCCCGTCTCGCCCAAGTTTCAACTCAGATCCCAAGCTCCACGAGTTCATGGTAATAGCAGTCCGGCCTTTCGAAAGTTCCTCCTCGAAAAATCCTAAGCCATAATTTTGTTCCAAGAAATTCAATGTGGACAAAACATGAAGATCCGCATCGTCAACCGTATGACCGCAGAGCGCCTCTTGATTGGCATTAACGTATACGCCATCTACCTTCCGAATGCTTACCCCTTGAGAAGCCAACGTTCGCTTCAAGCCACTGGTCTTCTCAGCGTCTGGCGTGCCATGAGTTGTAGATCTCTCCGGGACAACAGAATTCAGTGCCTCAACTAGCTCGTCAGCTTCTGTCATATGTGTGTACCCTACACTGCATAAAGCAAAAAACAAACATCCGATATAGATCGTATTTTTTCATAATATAGTAGCCTCTAATTCGCAATATCACCAATCGCCTAGAGGATCCAGCAGCGTTCCCGTGTATTTGTTTTCTAAAATCCAAGCCTCCGCGTCCCTTGCGGTCTCATCCTCGCCCTTTGCGGTAAAAATCCGGTCTCGAGAACTAACCTCTTCCACTTATAATTCGCGGCGCTTCAACGCTAGTGCGGCAAGAATGCCGAAAGCCAGTGGTAAAGCGACACCTGTGATGAGTACCGACCGTAGCACGAGACGCGGCTCGATCAGAACACCATCGCCAAGACGATCCATCGCATTGACTTCAGAAAATGGTTTGTTGACGGAAGAGATTCCAGAGGAAAGGCTAGTGGAAAATTTGTCAAGTAATTTTGAAAATGTCGATTCAACCTGATTCGGATCGTCGTGGGAATGTCCCGACTCAATTCCATCCTCCACCATCTCGCTACTGCCGAGAATTGCGATGCAGACCAGCGCTGTGCCGGCAAAAGTCGCGACGGGAAAGGAGAACATCGTCCCACACGTCACACCAACCGCTGCAAGCAAAGCCAGAAGCGAAAGCATCGCGACGGAGCATTTGAACAAGTTCCGAACAACACCCCCGTCATGAATCAAAACATGCATAGACTCCGTATGTCGAACCAGCACAGCGATGCCGTCATCTGGATTCCCTGTGTTGGCAAAGTCGACGATAACCGTACGCTCTCCCGTTAGTGATCCAGCGGGGATCCAGAAGTCGATACGACCATTGTCATCTTCGGTAATCGGTTGTTCTGCGACGATGTCGCCATCTTCACGGGATGCCGTGCAGGCGCCTTTGCAACCGGAGGTCGTTCCGTAGGAGGAAAGGAACGAGAACGTGACGCGCAGATCCTTCTCGGCATCACCCTTCTTCAACAAGAAAACCCAGCGACGACGAAAGCCTGGATCGATGGGTAGATGCGCCGTGGCAATGTCGTCGCGAATTGACTTGAGCACCTGCTCTTTCTTAGCACTCTCAGGAATCGCATTCTGAGAGAGAGCCTGTTCATAGAGTGAGACGACCTCGTCGTCAATTGACTTCTGGTCAAGTTCAAGCCGCCTATAAACAGCGGTGTCTTCAGAGGAAAGTCCCTTGATTTTAAGCTGAATCGCCACAGCGAAAACGACCGCCATCAGCAGAATTGCGTTCGTAACCACGAGGCCCAACCAACGTCCGAGCCAGATCTCGAAAGGTCGCGCGGGCGACACCGCCGTCAACACATGCCGTCCCGTTTCGATATCCGACGACACGGTTGCGCAACCCGACCAAATTGTTGTAGCACAGAGAATCGCAAACGCGATGCCGAGCGTCCAAGTCAGCAACATACGCAGATCGCCAGCAGGCGTACCGTCGCCCTTGATGCCGAGGGGAAGCAAAATCACAACGGCAGCGAGCAGCACAAGAAGCCCAGCAACGAGACGCGACCTGAACGGCACCCGGATCCCGAGAATGCACAAGGCCACAACACGCCTGATCATTTGACGTCTTCCCTTCCAACCGAGGCCAAAAAATACGCTTCCAAAGTCATCGCAGGATGATCGATGGCGACACGGCCACCGCGCTTCACGATATCGTCACGAATTTGATCGACCTGCTCCTCAGATAGTCCACCAATCGTCAACCGCACTTGATCACGGCACTCAAGGAGGTCGGAAAGCCGCCCTTCTGCCCGAATGCTTCCGTCGCAGAGAATCGCAACCCGATCGCAGACATCTTCAATCTCGGCAAGTAGATGCGACGACAGCAGGATGGTCTTACCGCGGGCGGCAAGTGCGTTGATGAGCATTTTCACGTCATGGCGTCCGATGGGGTCGAGTCCCGAGGTCGGTTCATCAAGAACAATCAGGTCGGGATCATTTAAAAGAGCTTGAGCAAGCCCGACGCGACGCGACATCCCCTTGGAAAACTCGCCAATCTGGCGATCCGCCGCATCGGCAATGCCCATCTGCTGAAGTAGGGTTTCCGTTCGTTCCTTGCGGAGCGAAGCCGGCATATTGAAAAGGCCAGCATAGTAGTGAAGCGTTTCGCGGGGGGTCAGGTAAGGATGGAAGTTAGAGAACTCCGGCAGATAACCGAGGCGGCTCTTCGCGGCTGTACTCGACGGGGAGCACCCGAACAGGCTAACACTTCCGGCCGACGGTTTGAGCAACCCGAGCATCATCTTGATCGTCGTGCTCTTGCCCGAGCCATTGGGCCCGAGCAAGCCGAAGACCTCGCCTTTTTTGATGGACAGACTCACGCCGTCCACGGCACGCTTCTTCGGTCGCCGCCAAAAATCGCGAAAGATCTTTGTCAGATTCTCTGCGGAGATAATGTCATCTCCCTCATGTTTTGGTTCCATAGTCATCCCAGGTCGCGGTGTTTAAATGAAAGTGCGCCGAGAAAGAGCACGAAGCTCATGTAGGTGGCAGCGTAGAGCCCTGCATGCATCACGTAGGTCTTCGGGATCATGCCACCGTCAGCAAGACTATCGACAACCCAGAAGTGCTGGACATCCGGGACGGTCGAATAAAGCACCCGGGGCACGATGCCAGAGGAACCGCCAAACTGACTGTCAGCGAGAAATCCCACGAAGAGTACAGCGACCGACACGGCCACGGCTGCACCCGTTTGCAGCCGAGTGGAAAGTGCCGTTGCGAGAGCGGCAAAGACCGCTAATACGAGCGCAATTAAAATCGCGGCAGGAACAATCCGAAAATCCATTGCGAAATCATAATTTGCCAGCCCGGAAAAAACACCGTCACGTCGAAGCAGACCGAGGAACAGAAAGAGCAGCGGCTGGATTACCGAAAGGAAAATGAAGAACCAGATGCCGAAGCGAAACCGCCAGCGCCAGTTCACGAAACCCGCCTTGGCAAGCGCAAGGAGGGGTGCTAGAACCGCTAGAATACCGCATGTTGTATCGCTGATGTGTCCGATCTGCGACTTCGTCTCGATATAATGTTCCGAGCAACGTTCTGCGAACAGCACGGCAAAAGTACTCGCCCAGCAAAACACGGCAAGCACCATCAACGCGCCGAGAAATTTACCCAGCAGAAAAACTGTCCGCGAAATCGGCTTTGAAAGTGCCGTTGCGACGGTGCCGCGGCCGATCTCCCGAGCAAGCGTCGAACCAGACGTGAACGCTGCAATGAGGATACCGAAAACCAGCATAAAGGCAAGACCGCTGTCGCGCGAAAGGCGTCCCCCTTCACCAAATGAATTGATCTGCACCAGCGGCTGCAGCACGGTCAGCTCGATCGAGGTCAACGCAAGCAAAAGGCACACGGGTTGTTGTAGCCCTTCTAGAGCCGTCGCCAGTGACACGGTCAACAGTTTTTTCGCCATTCGGAACATGG
>JBBQIY010000014.1:0-14046 GCA_038325415.1 Kiritimatiellia bacterium | reverse complement strand
TAGGTTTCGATTGGGGCGAACATTTTTACAATGCCGCCGACCGCTTCGATACGATGTACGAAATCGCTGAGAATCTCGTCAAAAGCGGCCATGCCTACGTCTGCGGGCTTTCCCAAGAAGAATGGCGAAAATATCGCGGCGTTCCCACGGAGCCCGGACTCGAAAGTCCTACCCGCAACAAGGCCCCCGAGTGGAGCCTCGACATGTTGAGCAAGATGAAGGCGGGTGAGTTTGCTGATGGTACTTACTGCCTACGCGCCAAGATCGACATGGCATCCCCGAACATCCACTTCCGTGATCCTGTTATTTACCGGATTATGCACGTGGAACACTACCACGCAGGGAATCAATGGTGCATCTATCCGATGTACGATTTTGCACATCCGATTGAGGACGCGCTTGAAGGCGTCACGCATTCGATGTGTACGCTCGAATTCGAAGTGCATCGGCCGCTTTACGACTGGGTTATCGACCGGATGCAGGAAATGGGCATGCTCGTCCAGAACAACGGCATCACCGTGCGTCCGCAACAGCGCGAATTCTCCCGTTTAAACCTCTCCTACACGGTCATGTCGAAGCGCAAACTGCTCCAACTCGTCGAGGAGAAACGCGTCGCCGGATGGGACGATCCCCGATTGCCAACCCTCTGCGGCATGCGCCGCCGAGGCTACCCGGCTGCGGCCATACGGAATTTCTGCGAAGCCCTCGGTGCCACGAAGTTCATCAGCACGACGGATTTTAGCATTCTCGAGCAAGCCGTTCGCGAGAACTTGAACAGCACAGCAATGCGCCGACTGGCGGTCTTCGACCCCGTCAAGCTCGTGATCGACAACTATCCCGAGGATGCCGAAGAAACATTTGACGCCGTAAACAATCCAGAGAAACCCGAGGACGGCAGCCGCCAGATTCCCTTCTCTCGCGAATTGTACGTCGAGCGTGCTGACTTCATGAAGGATCCACCCAAGAAGTTCTTCCGCCTCTCCGTTGGACGCGAGGTGCGCTTGCGCTATGCGTGCCTGTTCACCTGCACGGACGTCATTGAAGACGCCAATGGAAAAGTCGTCGAAATCCACGGAGTCATGGACATGGATTCACGGGGCGGCACTTCTCCTGACGGACGCGTTGTCAAGGGAACCATCCATTGGGTCTCAATCCGCCACGCCGTTGAAGTGCCGGTACGACTCTACGATAGACTCTTCTCCGTAGAAGATCCGCTCGCAGATGATTCCCGAGACTTTACCGAATTCCTCAATCCAGATTCCATCACACGTGCAACCGCGTTTGCTGAACCTGCGGTACAAGCACTCGATCCCAGCACATCGGTGCAGTTTGAACGCATGGGATACTTCTTTACAGATTCCGAAGATTCGAAATCCGGAGCTCCTGTATTCAACCGCACAGCCACACTACGTGATTCTTGGTCAAAAATTAAATAGTTTAAGGATACATCAATGACAAAAAACCTCCATCGCCTCTCCGTCGCTTTCATTGGGCTCTTAAGTCTCGGAATTATCGTCGGATGCGAACACGAAGCACAAAAGAGTGACGTATTAGGCACGAACAACACGAAGCCTACAAAGCCTACAACGACTGCACCCTCCACCAATAACTTCGTTGGGACTTGGAGGCTCACCTCCAACACCGATGCTGCATTTTGGTTTGCATTATTCGATAAAGACGGAACGTGGAAAATCAGTGATAATGCAGACGGTTCAGGCAAACGCGTGTATGGTTCCTATTCCGTTAAAGGGACAAATCTCAATGGAAACATGACAAACCCCGGCGTGGGAACCGGCAGCATTGCCGCCACAATTTCTAGTGACGTGATGACGTTTGACTTCATTGAGCACTGGCATAACCCGTACAAAACCATCCGCTACACAGGATCTAAGCGCTAGCGGTAATATTAAGACCGCATTCACGGAACCTTCATGATGTCAATCGAGGCGAACAGCGACACGACAGCGGGACTTCTCTTGGATGCTAATTCAGGATACGATGATGCTTACGGCGAAGGTTTCGCCGATGGTCGTCGTTCCATGGCTTCTTCTGTTGCCAAAATGCTCCTCGATCAAATGACGGACGACGCAATTTCCGAACTCATCGGTCTCGCGCCTCCGGTAATTGCGGCAATGCGAAGTCCCGTAGAAGCAATTTCAGCAACGTCCGACCTAGTCCCTGAGCCGTTAAATATCGCCGCAGACGAAGCGGCTGCTTCGTTCTCACTCGTCCGTGAAAACCCAATCTCCGGGACGACCTTGGTCGAACCGAGTTTTGTGCGGCTTGTCAGGCTCGTGAACAACATCACGCAAGCCTCACTGGCCAAAAACCTGGGCGTTCACGAACGTACGGTGGGCGCATGGGAGACGGCGGAAACGCCTGTACGCATGAAAACCGCAACCTATTCAAAACTTCAAAAAATCGCGGATGTAAAACCGTGAATCTCTCAATAAGGAAACCCAAAGATGAAGAACGAAACCCTTTCTGTTGATTTCTGTGTTGTCGGTGGAGGCCTCGCTGGCATGATCGCCGCAATTTCAGCCGCACGCCATGGAGCCAAAGTAGCCCTGATACAAGACCGCTCGCTTCTGGGTGGCAATTCATCCAGCGAAGTTCGTATGCACGTCTGCGGCGCACATGGTAAGGATCATCGCGAAACCGGCTTGATCGAAGAACTGATGCTCGACAACTACTACTACAACCACACACCGAATTACTCAATGTGGGATGCCGTGCTCTACGGAAAGGCTCAATACCAGAAGAACCTGACCGTGATTCTGAACGCGAGCGTCAACAGCCTCGAAATGGACGGAAATCGCATCGTCTCCGTACGCGCTTGGCAGACCACTACGGAGACCTGGCATACCGTCTCAGCGCCGCTCTTTGCTGACTGCTCGGGTGACGCCATTCTCGCTCCCCTCTCGGGTGCCGATTTCCGAATGGGGCGTGAAGCACGTTCGGAGTTTAATGAATCCATCGCACCAGAAGTCTCCGATAAAAAAACGATGGGCATGAGCTGCCTTTTTCAGGCACGCGAGCATGACTCGCCCCAGCCCTTCACCCCTTTCCTCTGGGCTTATTCCTACAGTGGCGAGGAGGTTCCGTGGCTCAACGGTCGCGGTGTCAACATCTTCGGAACGAATTTCTGGTGGATGGAAGTCGGCGGCGAAGTCGATAGCATCCACGACACTGAAAAATGCCGCGAAGAACTCGTCAAAATCGCCTTCGGCGTCTGGGACTATCTGAAGAACTATGCCCCAGAGAAAGATCTTTTTGCCAACTTCTCACTCGATTTTCAATCCTTCCTCCCGGGCAAACGCGAAAGCCGTCGATACTACGGAGATGTCATCCTCAACCAAAACGATATCGAAGCAGAAGGCCGCTTCGATGACATCGTCGCGTACGGCGGCTGGTCGATGGACGACCACTTCCCCGCAGGCTTCTACCATAAAGGCCACGGCACCATCTACCATCCGACACCGAGCCCCTACGGCATTCCTTACCGTTCCCTCTATTCACGCAATATCGAAAACCTCTTCTGTGCCGGACGCTGCCACAGTGCGACGCATTCGGCCATGAGCTCGACGCGCGTCATGGGCACCACCTCGCTCATGGGACAAGCCGTAGGAACAGCCGCCGCTATTGCCGTTCGCGACTCCCTCACCCCGCGTGGTGTCTATGAACACAAGCTCGCCGAACTGCAGCAGACCCTGATGGACGATGATAGCTGGCTACCGTGGCGCAGCCGCGAAATCTCCGCAATCTGCCGCAACGCAAAACTCTCCGCGCCTGGCGCATCGCCTGAACCCCTTAGAAATGGCATCGATCGTCCAACCGCTGATGCAGATAACGGTTGGACAGGCAAACCGGGCGAGGCCATCGAATACCGCTTCGATTCCGAAATCAATCTCAACGAGGCGAGAATCACGTTCGACAGCGATCTCAACCGCACCGACCCCAGCCGCCATAACGGACAGGGCAAATTACTCAACATGCGCTACTACCGTGGACTCAAAGATCTCCCCTTCTCGCCACCTGCTACGCTCGTTCGCGACTTCCGAATTGAGACATGCAACGCAGACGGCACGTGGCAGTGTGTGGCACACATCAAGAACAACTTCCAACGCCTTGTACGAACTCCCTTAAAGGTACGCACGAAAGGCATCCGCCTCATCCCCGAAACGACATGGGGCGCAGAAATGGCACATCTCTTTGCTTTCGAAGTGAAATAAAAAATGCAACTTGTTCTGAACCAAGACCTGCCGCCCCGAACCGAACTTTTCGATTGGCAAAGCCACGACAGTGGTTCAAACTGGATTGAAGATCCTGCATGGGATGGAAAATCATGTCATGCCTGTGCCTTCAGACGCTGCCTCACAGTGGGCACGCGCACCAAGATTCGGTTTCACCTCTCCGCCGACCAACGCTATACGCTCTATCTGGATGGCAAGCGAATCGGGTTCGGCCCTGAGCGAGGTGACGACTACAACTGGTTCTATCAGACCCATGAGCTGACGCTGTCCGCAGGCGAACACCGCCTTGTGGCGGTAGTGTGGTGGACCTCTGCGGAACAAGGATTATCCCACTTAGGACACTTCGCCCACCGCCCTTCACTCTTCGTCAAAGCCGAAGGAAAAATGGAAAATGAGCTGACGACGGGGAAAGCCGTCTGGCAAGTCATGACGCTGAATGGCATCCATTTTTCCCCGCCTGTCGCCCGCGCCTACTGTGGCGTTGGAGGCCGCACAGATGTGGATGCTGCAGAGCTTCAGCGCAATTTTGCAGAGGGCGATGATGCGGCTGGTGATTGGAAGGCAGCGAAAAAAGGTTCAGGTGCTTTTCTCAGAGCACACATGACCAACTGCTTTATTCCGGAGAAACAACTTCGGCACAGTACGCTGCCGCCCATGTACGAAAAGATTATATCGGCAGGGAAAGTTCGCCATGCACAAAAGCTTGAAACCGCAGATGACATTAATGAGCTTGCATTCGTTTCTGAAAATGATAATGCAGAGATTGGCCGTACTTTCCAACAAATGCTCGCCGGCCGAGGTATCGCGGTGCTTCCTGCCAACAGCACCATCCGCCTACTCGTGGATGTCGGCAACTATGTGTGCGCATGGCCACTACTCACCGTCTCGAAAGGTGCAAAGGCGTATGTAAGGATGGACTGGGCAGAAGCACTTTACAACGAGACGAAACGCTCTGACAAAGGAAACCGAGATGAAATCGAAGGAAAGTATTTCTTCGGTATGGGCGACTCCCTGACGTGCGACGGTAGTGAAAACCTGACGTTCGAGCCTTTCTGGTGGGAAGCAGGACGCTACCTGCGCATCCTCGTGCAAACAGGCGACGAAGCACTCGAGATCAACTCGTTGAAGCTCCGCGAAACGCACTATCCGCACCAATTCGAATCGTCATTCGAATGTGATGACAGTCGATGGGATCATGTCATGACGATCTCCAAGCGCGTACTCGAAATGTGCTCACACGAATCTTATTTCGACTGCCCCTACTATGAGCAACTCATGTACGTCGGCGACACCCGGCTGGAAGTGCTTACAACGTATGCCACAACACGCGATGATCGCCTGCCGCGCAAGGCCATCACCCTCTTTGATGAATCACGAGACCAGACGGGCCTAACGCGCTCGCGAACGCCCTCCATCGACATCCAAATTATCCCACCTTTTTCAATGTGGTGGGTCATGATGGTTCACGATCATGCATACTGGCAAAATGACCTTGAATTTGTGAAGCAGCGAATGGGAGGCGTTCGTGCCGTGCTGGAAAAATTCCGCACCGGCATCCGCGAAGACGGCCTGCTCTACGGGCTTCAAGGTTGGAACTTCACAGACTGGGTTCCCACCTGGACACCAGGCGGCATCCCTCCCGATGGTCACTGCGGAGCAAACGGCACACTCAACCTGCAATTCGCCTGGGTCCTTCGCGCCGCAGCCGAACTTGAGGATCTTCTCGGCGAAAAAGAGCTGGCCGCTCGGAATCGCCGCACGGCTGATTCTATTGCCGCCGCTGCAAAAAAATATTTCTGGGTTGCGTCGAGAAAACTCTTTGCCGACAATACGGCCAAGACCCAATTCTCGGAACATGCGCAGTGTATGGCGGTTCTCGGTGGCAGTGTCCCCAAAGGCGTAGACATGGCCCCATCACTCCTCGAAGCACCGGATCTGGATCGCGCAACGATTTACTTCTCGCACTATCTCTTTGAAACCTTCAGAAAGCTCAGAAAACCTGAGGCCATCTACGACAGACTGACCCTTTGGTTCGACCACGAAAAGCTCGGACTCATGACAACCGTCGAAGCCCCGGAACCCACGCGCTCCGACTGCCACGCTTGGGGTGCTCACCCTATGTTCCACGCCTACGCCACGTTTGCCGGAATCCGGCCAGCGGCGGCTGGATTCAGCAAAGTCCTCATCACACCTCAGCTCGGGCCGCTGAAGAAGATCAAGTGCTCGATGGTTCATCCCTCGGGTGGCACCATCGAACTCAACATCGCCAAAGACAAAAACGGCATATTGCATGGCACCGTTTCCGTCCCCGAAAGCGTTCAGGCTTCTCTGGTACTATCCCCTGAAGAACCGCCATACCTCTGGAACGGTGGACAATGCAAATTCTAATCGCTCACATCCATGGTAAAAAAAGGTAAAATAAACGCTCCTCCTCCCTTGATGGGAACGACAGTCACTGCGGGGTTTCCTTCGCCAGCCGAGCAGTATCTTGAATCTCCGCTCGATTTGAATGAACTTCTCGTCAAAAGACCGGCAGCGACATTCTTCGTCCGCGCTGCGGGCGATTCCATGATCGGCGCAGGAATCCAATCCGGTGATGTGCTCGTCGTAGATCGTAGCCTCGAGGCAGTCGACGGCGCAGTGATTATTGCTTCGGTCGACAACGAATTCACGGTTAAATACTTGAAGAAAAATGGCACTAATATCCGACTCGAAGCCGCCAATCGCCGCTATAAACCGATCGTTTTCGATGGAGAGATGGAACTTCGGATTTTCGGCGTTGTGACGGCTGTCATTCATCAGTTCGTCGGCAACGCCGCTCGTAACTCGGTCGACCCCGAATCACCAACCACCCCGTAACCGCTTGCCCACCCACCCACACCCGCCCACACACTCACCAACCTGCTTATGAAAACAGTCTGCATCACACTCGCCTGTCTTGCCTTAACCGCACAGGCGCAAACATCGGAGGTAAAAATGGAATCGAAATGGAACGCCCTTACCGCGCAGGAATCGCGTGTCATCGTTAACAAGGGAACTGAAGCCCCCTTCTCGGGCAAATTCGACTCGTTCTCAGAGCCGGGCGTCTACACCTGCCGCCGTTGTAATGCGGCACTCTACCGCGCCGAAGATAAATTCGAAGCCCACTGCGGATGGCCTGCCTTCGACGCAGAGGTTCCAGGCGCAGTTCGTCGCAAAACCGACCCCGATGGGAGGCGAATCGAAATCGAATGCGCCAACTGCGGCGGCCATCTGGGACATGTCTTTCTCGGCGAGAAATTCACTGATACTAACACACGCCATTGCGTCAATTCGATTTCGATGGACTTTGTTCCCAAGGCGGATCTCGAAAAGAAGTTTGAAACCGCCGTGTTTGCCGGCGGATGCTTCTGGGGTGTCGAATACTTCCTTCAACAAGCACGCGGCGTGATCTACGCCGATAGCGGCTACACCGGAGGAACCATCGAAGCGCCAACCTACGAACAAGTTTGTAGCGGCAAATCGGGTCACATTGAGGCCGTCAAAGTTATTTTCGATCCAAAGCTCACCTCCTACGAAACGCTGGCAAAGCTTTTCTTCGAAATTCACGACCCCACCCAAATCGGCCGACAAGGCCCCGATGTCGGCGAGCAGTACCAATCCGTCATCTTCGTCAACGGCAAAGCGCAACAGGAAACGACAGAAAAACTCATCGAAACGTTGAAGGCAAAAGGCTATAAGGTTGCAACCAAAATTCAACCTGCTGGAAAGTTCTGGCCCGCTGAGAAATATCATCAAGACTATTACTTCCAAAAGAAGTCTCAGCCCTATTGTCATCAGTATGTCAAGCGTTTCGACTGATATTCTCCAAACTTTGTCGAACGTTAGTTTCTCGTTCTCGTCCTCGTCCTCCTCCTCGGTTCCATATTAAGAAGACGGCTCGCCACAGTCAAAGGACATCCTTTGTATCCACCATCTTGAGGGACGACCTCCGTGTCGTCCGCCTGGTGAAAGTTTTAAAATGAGAATTGCTAAATTTCTGGACATTAACACGCATAGATAGACTTAACCCCATCTGTATGCTAAAATCACCTACATCATTTTACAGGAGAACTCGATGACACGAAGCTTAGTTGTACTCGCCGCAGGAATGGGAAGCCGATACGGCGGTCTTAAACAGATGGATCCCGTCGGCCCTTCAGGCGAATTCATTTTAGATTATAGCGTAAAAGACGCGCTGACAGCGGGCATGGAACGCATCGTTTTCGTCATTCGTCGCGACCTCGAAAAGGATTTTCGCGAGATAGTCGGCAAAAAATGGGAAGCAAAGGCCGATGTGCAGTACGCCATGCAAGAGCTTTCTGATCTCCCCGACGGCTTCGAGGTTCCCGCAGACCGTAAAAAGCCCTGGGGCACTGCCCATGCTGTGCTAGCCGCCCGCAACGTCGTTGACGGCCCTTTCGCGGTTGTCAACGCAGACGACTTTTACGGCACAGAAGCTTTTAAGCTCTGCGGCGACTATCTTGAGAAAACAGAAACCCAACCGAACCTATACTGCATGGTAGCCTATCGGCTCGACAAAACGCTCTCAAAATTTGGCTCCGTATCTCGCGGTGTCTGTGACGTCGATTCAAACGGCATTCTGCACGCCATCACAGAACGCCTCGAGCTCAAGCGCGGCAAGGATGGAATCGTGCGCGATGGTGAAGATGCCTTCGCTGACGATACCCTCGTCTCCATGAACATGTTTGGATTCAAGCGCTCGTTCATTGATAGACTCGAAGCAGAGTTTCCTGCCTTTCTTCGTGAAGGTATCTCCAGTCCCAAATCCGAATTCCAGATGCCCACGGTTTTAGGAAAATTTGTTCTAAGCGGCGAAGCGCAAGTGACCGTCATGCAGACCGAGTCCGACTGGTTTGGCATCACAAGCCGCGAGGATCGCGCCGAGGTTGTCGCGCATCTGAAAAACTTGAAATAAAGCAAAATGACTACAAAAATGCAATCCGCTCGCCAACCCTCACACAATCAAGGCTTTACGCTTCTTGAAGTCCTGATTGCGATCACCATCGTCGTCATCCTCGGCTCGGTGGTGGGCATCAACCTCATCGACATGCCCCAACGCGGGAGACAAAACGCGGCCAAACTCCAACTTGGCAACTTTAAGACCGCCGTCCAAATCTACGTCAACGACAACCGCTTCCCTCCCACACAACGTCAAGGTCTTGAAGCCCTCGTTGTGAAACCAACAACGCCGCCCATTCCCTCGAACTTCGCGCCAAACGGATACCTCGACTCCCACTCTGTCCCCAAGGATCCCTGGGGACGCGACTATGCTTATTTGTGCCCCGGTTCTCGCGGGGAATCCTTCGAAATCATCTGCTACGGAGCCGATGGCGAAGAAGGCGGCGATGGTTTTAATACCGACCTCTCCACAACAACCCCTTAACCCTAGGCAACCTGCCGCAGATCATGAAATTCGGCATCGTCACTCCCTTGCTCAATGCTCGCGCCACCTTCACTGCATGCGCGGCCTCAGTGAAGTTGCAAGAGGACGGTTCCAATTCTTTTCAGATCCAGCACGTCGTTCGCGAGAGCGAATCCTCTCGCGAGAAATGCGATAAAATCGCCCAGCGTTTCGGTTGCGCTTACACCTGTATGCCAGACACTGGCCTCTACGATGCGATTCAATCGGGTCTTGATGAAGCTTGTGCATCTGGTGCCGAGATTCTTGGCTGGCTCAATGCCGACGAACAATACCTGCCCAGTGCGCTCGCAACCATCCAGAAGGCATTCGATAACGACCCCTCGCTCGATCTCGTTTTTGGCAACTACCTCATCACCGATTCGTCTGCTCAAGTTCTGGCTGCCCGCTGCGAAATCCCCGCGCGTCTCTTCCTACTTCGCAATGGTGTAAACTATATTCTGAGTTGCACGACTTTTTTCAGAAAACGCGTCTGGGAACAACACCGCCCTTTCGATCTTTCCTATCGTCTTCTCGCTGACAAAAAATTCTACCTCACCGCCATTTCCTCTGGCATCACCGTTCGCCACATTCCAGCCTATCTTGGCGCGTACGGTAGCACAGGACACAACGAATCACTGAGTCCTATCGCCGCTGATGAACAAGCACGGCTACGCGAAGAGACGGGTGCTTACTCCTCCAGCATTGCGCGGAAGGCTGTCCGCTCGCTACGGTGCGCAGAGAAACTCGTTCGCGGCTGCTATGGCAAGAAGTTCATCAACACAATCCTCTTCGACAACGACGGCACACCACACGAGTTCCGTGGAAACGCCGGCACGCAGTGGAGGTGGTCGTAATGCAGTATTCCGTTCCTCCCAATGAGACTGCGCGCATTTACCCCTCATTCAAGCGCCGGATTGCCTTCGCCGCAGGCGGACTGCTAGCCATCCTCATACGCATCGCCACAGCTCATCGACGCGCAGTGCTGGCAAGCAACCAAAAAGACGCACCTCTCTTTTTTTACGAGCCCTACGGCATGGGCGATATCATCGCCCTCCAACCGCTGATCTTGTCATTTTTAGGAAGCGGCAGAAAAGTGATTCTTGCCGCCAAGCCCGCCTGGGCCGAAATCATACCGCCCCACCCCGCTTTCACCTTCCTGCCCGTGTCCCCAGCCTACACCGCCTACGATGCGAGTAAGAAATATCGCGGCTTCTTCAAGAGCGCCTGCAACCTTGCGAAATCGCTTCAAGAACACGCGGCGGGAACCGAAGGCATTGACGTGCGTGGCGACGTCAGAAGCATCATCATCCTCTATCTCTCAGGCTGTGGCAGTGTCCGCACCCTGCCCCGTTATTACACAGCAAATGACTGTCGCGTCATGCCCTTCGCCGCCCACCGCGTGCAACTCCTTCGCGGCGTTTCGCGGCGCATCGCGAATGCCGCCTTCGCGCCTCCAGGAACGTATCTAAAAAGACCGAACCTAGCCCATCTCCTCCCAGCCGCTGGCGTGATTCCAGACTACCGTCGCATCGGCCTTGTTCCCCTGACCCCGTGGGAAGGGAAACGCTGGATTCCAGAACTCTGGCGGGAAACCATTCTGCGACTTCGCGTCGAAGGCTTTGCACCCGTTATTTTCTGCGGCCCCGAGGAAACCGACGCTGCCCTCACCGCCGTGGGTAGCAACGACCTCAACCTCGAATGCAGAGAAGCAAAAAGCGTCCGGAGTTGGGTTGCTCTACTGGCAAAATGCAGCTCCATCATTACCGTGAACACGGGTCCTATGCACATTGCCGATGCGCTCGATAAACCGCTTGTGGTCGTCGAAGGCAGCAGTCGTCTACCGCTCTGGGCTCCCGAAGGCGAACACGCCTACGTCGTGCATCATCAAGATGTGGCAGGGTGTGCACCCTGCCACCAAGTCGGCAGCGTTACCAAATGCCGCCGACGTTGCATGGCGCTGGTTCGCCCCGAAGAGGTCATGCATGCGCTCGAAGAAGTCCTGCGCAAAGACAAGTAAACGGTCAGGCGAACTTCGCAGCGACTTCTTTCATCCGCTCCGAGATAACAATATGCTGCGGGCATTTCGGTTCGCATGCGCGACACGCTACACAGGCCGATGCCTGCTTGCCGAACATCGTCACCCAGTCTTGATACTGCGCCTTACATTCGTCCTCGCTCTTCCCCCTCGAGAGGTTGTTGAAGACCTGAAAATTATACGGAATAGCAACACCGAAGGGACAGGGCAGACAGTACTCACAGCTTGTGCAAGGAATCGTGTTTTGTCCGAGAAGGGCCTGCTGCGCCTTGGAAATGATAACAGTATCGGCAGCCTTGAGCATACCCACCGCAGCACGACCAGCGTACGTGATATTATCATCGACCATTTGTGTCGACCCCATACCACTCAGCAACAGCGCAACTTCTGGCATATTCCAAATATAATCCAATGCCCATTCAACATGAGACTTACCCGTGCCATCGAAAAGTTTGACAACATCCGGTGAAAGCAGATTCGCGAGATTGCCACCCCGTAGCGGTTCCATGACGATGACGGCGAGTCCCTTAGCGTATGCGTATCGCAAGCCAGCCAAACCTGCTTGGTAATCGGTGTCGAGGTAGTTAAGCTGAATCTGGCAGAAATCCCAGACGTCGGTATAATCGACGATGCTCTTGAAGGCTTCGAGGCTATCATGAAATGAGAAACCGATATGCCGTATTTTTCCTGCTTTTTTCGCCTTGAGCATTTTATCCAGCAGACCATTTTTGACACAGATGTTCTCCCATGAATCCTTCCCTAAGGCGTGGAACATGTAGAAGTCGATATGGTCGGTCTGAAGGCGTTTCAGTTGTTTATTGAGGATGCGTCCAAAGTCACCTGACTGCTTCCACTCCCAGCACGGGAACTTGGTCGCCAGAAAAGCCTTCTCGCGGTAGCCGTCTTGAAGGGCAAGTCCCACGACGCGTTCCGAATGGCCACCATGATAGCCGTACGCCGTATCGACATAGTTCACGCCGTCATCGATTGCATGGCGGATCAACGCAACAGCGGCATCATCATCCACCACGGTTGTTGCCTCAGGATTTGAAGGATCAGTAGTCATGACCGGCAATCGCATCGCGCCGAATCCCAATGCAGAAACCTCAATGCCTGTCTTGCCAAATTTTCTATATTTCATATCGCTGCCCTTTTGAATGATCGTTGCAGACTCTCAACCCCAATGCTCGCCAAACCGACAACGCCATGGATGTATACTCGAAACCTGTGCTTATTCCTCTACAGAATATGTTTTCTGGCTAAAAAGTGCAAGAATTGATTCGCGACAGAATTGATTCCCAAACCCGATACATTCGCACATCCGCTGCCTCGTTTTTTCTGATACCGGAACGGTAAAGGAGTATTTCATGGTGCCTAAAGAAAACACTAGAAAACATATCAGTTATTGCGAAACCCACCCCTGCAGGAGAAGACCGCAGGATTTTCTTGCAAGGTTCTCTCTTCTTCCCCCTCATTCAGAATCGATTAACATGCCGATTGCACAGATGACTTCCGACACAACAACATCGGAAAGTTTTCCGATTTTTTGGGAAAACCGGATCAAGGATATCGACTTCAATTGCAGAGCGTCCGCAGAGGATGTCTTAGTAAGCCCATTCTCCTTCGAGGGTTCTAACCGATAGTGCCACGGGAGATGTAAAAATACTGGGGTCCATCCCGTTATCGGAACCACAAGACGTAAATTTAGCTTCGAGAGTCTCGAGGATGAAACCACAACCGCAGGTCTTGTCTTTTTGATCTCGTCACCGATAGATGGGTCGAAGGAGACAAGCCAAATTTCTCCACGCTCAGGATAAACCGCCATCATCGTGTACCTCCCCAGACTCTGCTACGCAAGCGAAGCTATCCGAATTATAGTGTTCAACAGCATAAGGAACAGCAGTCGACAGTAGCATTGCCCGTTGCGCCTTTGTCTTCATCCTGAGTTCCCAAGGGGTTGAGGGATCATCATCCTCCAAAATCAGAGAAGACTTTTCCGTTCCCAGCCATTCAAGTGCCTTCTCGCGGTCAATGAGGCCTTCAGCAAAACTCTTCAAAACGATGCGTTCGATCCATTCGCTATGTTCGACTTCTTGTCCATCATTTGTTTTTATTCCGCCTCGGCGAAGTTGCGCCATCCAAAAGGAGAATGTCTCTTTTTCAATTATTCCAAGTTCGAATGCACGGAATATTACAGCTTCCGAACTAATACCGAGTTCGGTTGCCCCCAATTCAAGTTCCTGCTTTTTAATATGACTTCTTTTCGCCCCCAAACGCCGGATCAACACATCCTTCGGGGCCAATAGCGCTCCAGC
>JBBQIY010000013.1:0-14512 GCA_038325415.1 Kiritimatiellia bacterium | reverse complement strand
CGCTCCTCGCCTCGAGATGGAAGGAGATCTCTACACCCATTTCTACGGCGATGGCGCGGGCCAGATCAATATTAAACCCACTGGGTCGGCCCTTATCGTCGAGAAATTCATACGGGGGATACGCCCAGTCACCGCCGTAGATAATGATGCGTGCCCGTAAGGCATCCTGCTCGCTGTCCCCCATCCATTTATGGAAAATCTGGCGTTGAAGACCCTTGGCCTTGATGACGGCCAGCCCTTCGTTCAGCACGGACAGCAATTCGGCGTTTCCTTTTTTTACTGCAAAACAGAAGTCTTGCTTGAACTCCTCATTGGGTTTTCCTCTCACTTGAATATTTTTCAAGCTAAGCTCTTTGAGCAGAGAGACGCCCATCAGTTTCTGGGCGATCACCGCGTCGGCGCGACCGGCGGAAAGCATACGGAATGCCTCATCAAAGTTGGATGTCGTGACGATCCGATCTGAAAGGCGGGTGCGTCGAACATATTCTTCCGCGTTGTCGCCCTTCATGACAGCGATGCGCTGCCCCGGCAAATCACTCAGTCCATGAATTTGCGTGTTGTCGTTCCTGATAAAGAGTGCGCCGTGCAGGGTCAGGTAGGGGATTGTGAAATCGTAGATTGCTTCCCGTTCCGGTGTGCGCCCCACCAGCGGCAGCACATCCAGCGATCCCTCTGCGAGTGCACTCTTGATTTCCGCCCAGAGCCCAGTTTCGAACACGACCTCCCGGCCCATTTCGTTCAGCGTCGCCCGTAGCAGTTCAACAGAAAACCCGTCGGCCTGTCCGTCTGGATTCACGATGGAGAGCGGCGGATAATCCGGTTCAGCGGCCGAGCGCAGGGGCTCTGCAAAAGACAGCATCGGCAGGATGCAGAAAATCCAGCCAGCAGCGGCGATTTGTTTGTAATTAACTTTCATGCGACCGCCCCCCTCCAAACAGGTTTTTCAACCATCCTTTCCTTTGTAATTCAGGAAGAGCGCGTTCCGGTTCTGCAACGTGAATGGCATACCTTGCAGGCTGTCCCAGTTGCCGACGCAGATCATTGATTTCTTCTTTAAGCTCAATCATCCGCAGTTCGCGCCCGACGGCGGCTCGATTGAACCGTTCCTGTTCTTCGTTATGGGTCTGTAAGATCTTTTCGGCCTGTTTCCGGGCGGTGATGTCGCGTATATACAAGTTTACATAGTTGTGCGGCAAAGCCGGGGACAGGGTTGCTTCAAATGCCTGTTCCTGCCATTGAAACTCTATATCAATCGGTTTCTTTGCGGTTATGGCATCCTTAATTCGATGTTGCCATTCGACATTCACTTTATCACCGATCTGCGCCACACCCAGCGCGGGGAGCAGTAGATGTGCCGCCACATTGGCATATTCCAGAATGCCTTGGGCAGATACACGCAGTACTGGGCTCGGATTTTCCTGAGGGAATCGCGCGATGCGTTCAATCTGCTCTTCCGTCTGCTTGCGCATCAAGACCACGCCGATATGCAAGGCAATGCTTTCCATCAGTTCAATGGTTGCGAGGGAAAAGCATCCCTTGCGCCGGTCATTGAGCTGGATCAGGCCGATGATTCCCTCTTTGGTTTTGACGGGAATCAGCGCCACGGACGCATAGCCATGGTGGATGCATTCGTTGCGCGGATTTGATCGGGGGTCTTCACCGGCCGAGAGTTCCAGCAGAGGGAATGAATCGTTCGTCCAGAAACTGCCCCCTTGCGTGAAAAGCGGATTAGACAGATCGGTTTTTCCGGAGAGGATCAGTCCGCAGGTGCATTCCAGACAGACTGTTCCGTCCGGATTGCGGCAGATTCCGCCCTCTCTGTTGCGCCCGATCAGCGAGTTTTCCGTCAGCAGAAAATCGTCGGGGAACCCCCTTTGGGCTAAATAGGGAAAGTCATCGCCGTTCTTCAACCGGAGGCCGACGGCATCAAAGCCGGTTTTCGTTTTCAGCACGGTGAGAATGCGCGGGACGGCATCCTGCATCTCGCCCGGTTCGTTGAGGATTTGCAGAATTTCTCGGCTGATGTCCCGATAGATATCGGTCCGTCTGCGTTCGGAAATATCGGTTAAGAGGATGACGCAACCGAGAATTTCTTTTCCGCTGGCCAGCGGTCCAGCGTTCAGAATTAAAGTGTGGATCTGCCCATTGAGTTTCAGAGTCACGTCCACATTGCGCAGGGATTTCCCTTTCAGGATCGAATCGAGAAGCAGCGGTTCCAATGTGCCGGTTTGCAGGGGGAACATTTCGGCAAAGGGCGATGCAAGCGGGTTTTCGTTGCAGAATTGACGGGCCGCCTGACTGATGCGAATGATTTTCCCCTGTTCGTCGCATACAATAATGGCTTCCTCTGCCTGTTCCAGAATCAGCCGGGCCAGCCGCTCGGCTTCGACAATTTTCTCATGCTGTTTCTTTTCGGTCAGGTCCGTGATGATGAAGTTGAAAAAGGGTTCATTCTCCTGATTCAGCAGACGGGCAGCCGACAGATAGACGGGCATCAGATATCCGTCGCCGGTTTTCAGGTTGATTTCTTCTCGGACAGGTTTTGTGTGGGCCTTTGCGAGCAGAGCGTCCAGCATTTGCCGATCAGCCGGTTGCAGGTAATTCTGAAGCCGGGTTCCCAGAAGTTGGTCATGCGGGACGCCCAGCATTTCTGTCAGCCGTGAGTTGCAATAGAGGACGGCTCCGTCAGCGGACAGGGTCGCCGCCCCTTCGCTCATGGTCTCGATGAGGTGCCGGTAAGCGCCGCTGATGGTGTGCACCTGTTCCCCGTCTCTATCGGTGACCATCAGCGCATCCACCTCGCCGTTGCGGATGGCGTTCAAGACGGCTTGGGCCTCGGCCAGCCGCGTACGGAGGTCTTCCAGCTCCGTCGGCGTAGCGTCTTCTGGCGGCTTTTTTTTCATGATCGGTTCCTTTTACGGCTGGGGCGACGGAATTAAATTCAGTCCCACGAGCACCCGTTCTGTGTTGGAAAGATCACCGATAATTTTACGGATGGGTTCCGGCAACTTCCGTATCAGCGTGGGGATGGCCAGAATCTGATCGTCCTTGGCCAGTTGAGGGGTTTTTGTCAGGTCGATCACCTCAATCGTGTACTGTCCTTTCAGGTGCTCCTCGCAGATGAGTTTGAGGTTGGCGAGTGCCGTCTGCGATTTGGGCGTTTGCCCGGCCACGTAGAGACGCAACTGCCATTTTTTTGCTGCCGGTTTTTTCATTGTGAACCTCCTGACTTGCGTTTGGATGTCCTTCGCCGGCTGCCGACATTGGATTGCCGTCGCCGGGCCATCTCGACGCGGGCGCCGGCCAGGACGCCAGCGCGCTTTTCGGCCTGCCCGATCGTCTTGGCCGCTTCCAGTTGCTCGACTTCAAAGTTCGCCTCCAGTAAATCAATTTGCGCATCCATGGCCTGGCGTTTACGTTCCAGCCCCCGAGTCTTACTTTCGATCTCCTGCCCGAGTTCGAGGGCTTGAGCCTTCTCCTGCGCCTCCAACGCCTCCCGCGCGCCGCCAGCGAGCAAGTCGCCAGACGGCCCGACATACACGTCCCGCAGTTCCACGCCGTGATCGGTCAGCAGGAACTCACGCATTTGGTTTGAGTGTGCCATGCCGCGCGACTTGATGAGTGTCAGGAAGCGGTTGCGCTCTGCGCCGCTTTGCATATCGCGCAGCAGCAGCCAGGTGTCCATCAGGGACGACACACCCACATCAGTGGATTCCAGCGCAGCACCGTCCGGGGTGAGGCTCGTGAACAGCGCCGTGATGTTCTGCGCTTTGAAGAAGTCAATCAGCCGCGTGAGCATCTCCTTGACCTCCGCACTGCTCCCCAACGTGGAGAAATTCGTAACCGGGTCGATGATGACGACCTGCGGCTTGAACTCGGTCACCAGCTTGTGCATGGTCACCAAGTGCATCTCCAGGCCAAAGACCGTGGGACGTCTGGCGTGAAAGCTTAGCATCCCACACTCTACCAGCGGCTCAAGGTCGATGCCGATGGAGCGCATGTTGCGCGTGATCTGGCTGGCGGATTCCTCGAAGGCAAACCAGAGGCAGCGCTCCTTGCGCAAGACGGCCGCGAGGGCGAAATGCGCCGCCAGACTCGTCTTGCCGGTACCTGCGGTCCCGGACAACAGTACGCTGCTGCCCCGATAGTAGCCCTTGCTGCCCATCATCCGGTCGAGACCCGGAACGCCGGATGACACGCGCCCGGCACTCGACCGGCCGGCCAGTCCCATCGAGGTAATGGGCAGGATCGAGATCCCGCCATCGTCTATTAGGAACGGATATTCGCCCGTGCCGTGTTTCGCGCCACGGTATTTGACGATCCGGAGTCGTCGCGTGGCCATCTGACCCTCAATACGGTTGTCGAGCAGGATCACGCAGTCGGCAACATATTCTTCCAGCCCGCAGCGGGTCAGGCTTTTTTCGCCCCGTTCGCCGGTGACGATGGCGGTGACGCCTTTCGTCTTCAACCAGCCAAACAGACGGTGCAGCTCGGCACGCAGGATGGCTTCGTTCGGCAGGCCCGCGAAGAGCACTTCGACAGTGTCCAGCACCACGCGTTTGGCGCCGATCCCGTCAATGGCATACGCCAGCCGGATAAAGAGCCCTTCGAGATCGTACGCGCCAGTCTCTTCGAGTTCGTTGCGTTCGATCCGGACGACATCAATCGCCAGTTTTTTGCTCGCCACAAGCCTTCGGAGGTCATACCCGAGCGATCTCGTGTTAACCGCCAGATCCCCGGCGTCCTCCTCGAACGACATGAAGACGCCCGGCTCGTCGAAATCCACCGCGCCATGCACGAGGAATTCCATGGCCATCAGCGTCTTGCCGCATCCGGGGCCGCCGCACAGCAGGGTTGGTCGCCCCTTGGGCAGTCCGCCGCCTGTGAGTTCATCCAGCCCCCGAATACCGGTAGGCGCTTTGGCCAGCGCGGGTGCCTGGCGAGGTTTCGATAACGGGGGTTTTGAAGTACTTTTTTTCATATCTCAAACCTCTCAGGGCTAGGCGAGAAATAATCCCATGTTTATGTGACAAATCACGATTACATACTATGCGCGCCTAACTTTTTCCGCGATGGGGTAGAACCCTACCCGTTTCTATACCAGATCTGGCGAAGCCTCTATTCAGACAAGGCGAATCCAGAGGTTGGGTGGGCACCCATACGAACGTTCAGGGCGGATCGAGAAGCAACGATTCTTTGATCTGCGTTTCATTGGCTCTTCTTAACTAACACACAGCTTACTCTTTATTTTTCAATCCAACGATACAATTTAACAGCGGCCCCCGCAGTAAAAATAAAGAGCTTCTTGACAAAACCTCTTGAAAAGGGCAATATCTACGAGAAAGAAAAAAAGAGTTTCTTCGCTGGTGTGGATTGTCCGCCACACCTGTTCACTGAGTGTTCATAAGATGATTCCAACCTTTCAGCATCCTTTTAATAATTTTTTACTTGTTGATAAGTAGACCGATATCAACAGTTAACTGCGTTTTTATCATCAGGTTGTTATTCAAACTAAAGCATTCAAAATCAACCTTTTACGTGAAAACTACAACTTTATTCCGCTCTCTAATACTGATAACTAATAATAAGTTTCTATTGAATATAGATAGAGAGGGTGTTCATAACCCAGAAATCTGGTCTTTAGAAACGATGGAAATGGAACGGTCATGAAATTTAAGGTGCCAAAGTCAAAGTTGTTTGAATCCCTATCTGCGGTTCAAAACGTTGTGGGAACGAGGGCAGCGCTTCCCGTCCTCTCGAATGTTTTGATCTCTGCCGAGGAAAGGCGGCTTGTTTTCACAACAACCGATTTGGATATAACCATTCGCTGTAGTTGTGAAGCAGAGGTCGAAGTCGAGGGCAAGGTGACGTTGCCTGTTAAAAAGTTGGCGAGCATCGTCAAGGAACTCGACGATGGAATTGTCAAAGTACAAGTTGATGAAAACGATTGTGCCCACATGCGCTGTGGTTCCTACAAATCGAAAATTATCGGCTTGTCGGCAAGAGAGTTTCCGCAAGCACCTACGACCGAAGACAGCATTTGCTACAAAATTGATCAGGGTCGCTTCCGCGACATGCTCAAGAAGACTTACTATGCAGGTGCAACCGATGACTCCAGACCGATTCTAACCGGCATCCTTTTGAGTTTTGCTGAGGGAAAATTGACGTGCGTTGCTACTGACGGACGCAGACTTGCTCTATACGAAACCGAAGTTGATTTTCCGGTAGAAAACAGTAGAGATCTCGTTTTGCCTCCCCGTGCGGTAGGCGAGTTGATGCGCGCCCTCGGAGACGCGGGTGAACTTAAGATCAGTCTGAAAGACAAGCAGTTAATCTTCGAGTTCAATGACATCTTTTTCTGTTGCAAGTTGCTGAATGGCGTTTATCCCAATTATAAGCAAGTTGTATTCAAAAATTGTTCGAACGTCATCACGATCAACCGAGAAGAGTTGTTGGCGGTTCTTCGCCGAATCAATGCGTCGACGACGAATACGGCGAATGCGATGCGGCTGACGTTCGAAAACAATATGCTCACGATTACCGTTAGTTCGACGGAAATCGGGGATGCCACGGATACCGTGGCCATCAAGTACGAAGGCGAGACCATCAGTGCGATATTTAATCCAGAGTTTATGATGGACCCCTTGAAGAATCTCACGAGTGATGAGATTCAGATCGAGCTCAACAATTCATCAAGTCCTGGTCTAATTAAGAGTGACATCCCGTTCCTGTATGTCATTATGCCGCTGAGAGTGTAGGAAATTGACTCGCGGGAATTTCCACGGGAATTTAAAACGGTAAAAGAAAAGAAGATGATTTCATCAAAGCGTGTCAAGTCAAGCGCAATGGCGGAGCTTATGGGCGAAATTGATGTCCAGTTGGGCTCACTTCGCAGAGGTTGTAATCCAGGAGAAAAGGTCAAAGGATTCGTGGTATCGATTGGCCAGGATTATGTGGTGGTCGATATCAACGCCAAAATGCAGGGCGTGATTGAACGAACTCAGTGGGCGGACGAAGCTGAGGTTCCAGAGGTTGGTGAGGAAGTTGAGGCTTATTTTGTCGATGTGAGTGATGGTGCTGCGCGCCTTGTTCTCGGTGGTTCAGCTTCTGCTGCCGCGATGAACCAGTCGATCCAGCAGGCTTACTTGACGAAATTGCCTTTGGAAGGGAAGATAGAGAAGGAGATTAATGGCGGCTATGAAGTGACCATTGCGGGCCAGCGTGCGTTCTGCCCATTTTCTCAAGTTGGACTCCATCGTCCAGCAGAAACGGATGAGAAGCCCATCGGGCGTACGATGACGTTTCTGGTCATGGAGTACGATTCCAGAGAAAACTCCTTTGTCGTGAGCCACCGTGCCCTTCTGGAGAAGGAACGAGCAGAAAAACGAGAAGGATTGAAGACGGAGCTTAAAGAAGGCGATCTACGAGAAGGCATCGTGACGAAGATTATGCCCTTTGGTGTTTTTGTTGACATCGGTGGCATTGAAGGCCTCATTCCGTTGCGCGAGCTTTCTTGGGATCGAACGGTCAAGGCCGAAGAAATTTTGAAAGAAGGGCAGGGGGTTAAGGTAGCCATTCTGACGCTTGACTGGGAGGCGGATCGCTTTTCGTTGAGCCTTCGGGACACGCTAGTAGACCCGTGGAAAGATTATGCCGAGGAATTCGGAATCGGCAGCTACGTGACAGGCAAAGTGGTCAAGATTATGCCCTTTGGCGTTTTTGTCGTGCTTCAGCCCGGCGTTGAGGGACTTGTTCCTATTTCGCGACTCGGGGGTGGACGCCGCATTTCCCATCCGAAAGAATGTGTTTCTGAGGGAGATACTCTGGATCTTCAAATCGAATCGATCGACATGGAGAAAAAGCGTATTTCGTTGAAGGTGGTCGATACGAGAGTCCGCGCACTGAATCCAGGTGAGATCGCCGTGGGAGCGCACATCAAAGGCCTTGTTGAAGGAATCCGGGAGTTTGGACTATTCGTACGTCTTTCGGAGGAGAAAACAGGCTTGTTGCATGTCAGCGAGTGCGAAATTGAACGCGGAGGTAATCCCGTTGCAAAGATGGAATTGAAGTATCCGCTCGGGCAGGAAGTTGAGGTCGTCGTGAAGGCTGTTGAAGGTGATCGTATCTCCTTGGCCTTGCCGGCGAAGATGGGCCAGCTTGCGGTAGAGGAAACCGAAACTGAAAATGTTGGCGCGATGATGCGCAGCAATAATCGTGGTTCTCGTGACTCCATGATCTCGTCGATTGGCAGCATTCTGGACGAAATGTTCAAGCAATAGAAATTCGGACACACAGGGGTAGGCGAGATGGTTAGGTTTTTGATCCAGGTTGTTTTATCGTTTGTCTTCTGGGCTTTTGTTGTCTGGTTTGGTCTTCCTATGCTGAAGGACAATGCCCCATCTGCGTATGGAAGGCTTGTTGCCATCGTGATGGATGAGACCGTGAGCACGCGTATTTCAGCAGCCGTTGAAAGCGTAGAGCAGACGGTCGGAAAGAACGTAAAAGCGATTTCAGAGAATCTACCCAACGTAGAAATCCCAGAAATCAAGTTAGCGTTGCCACAGGTCTTCAGTCAAGAGGAAACTAAAGCGATCTCTACCACAACGAATCGCCTCACGACACAAGATGAAAATTCTCCAAACATCAACGATGTCGCAGAAATACCTATCGACACGAAAGCTGCGTTGAACAAAGATCCAGGTTATCCTTGGGGAATCGTCGTTACGAATTCTTTCTACTACGATTCTTCGATGCAACGAATCGGCATTCTTGCCGGCGGAACGGTTGTAGAATGCAAGCAGTCGCAAGTTCAAGTGGACGGTTATGTATCCGAGTGCTTCTATCTCATTGATCGGTCATGGCACTACGAGACCGTTTATCTTTACGAGTCAGACCTTGTCAAATTCAACGTCACCTATCAAGGTGCCGAGAAGACCCAGAGAGATACTCTCGTTGAGTATTGTCAAACGAAAGGGCTTCTTGAGGAGCTCCGTAGCAAAGCCTATAAAGAAGCGCTTCGCAAAAACCCATACTTCGAGCAATATAAGACTGTCACCGAGGAGTATAAGGCTTTCGCGCAAAAAGCGCGACAAACAAAAGAAGAATTTGATCAAGCCAAAGAAGCGAGACGTAGCGTTCTCATGGATCAACTCCGCCAATATAAGGCAGATGAAACGGCCATTATGCAGCGCTATAAGGCTGTCAAAGAACAGTACGACACTTGGAAAAGTCAGAATATCGGTGAAGAGAAGACGCCAAGAATCTCTAAAACGATTGAAATGCAAAATCTAGAGAATAAACTCAACGCGATGCGTGAATCCGTCCAGGGACTCGTGCCTGGGCTTTAATTTTAAGAACGTTATCCTCGGTTTGCCGTTATCTGTGGCACGTTATTTGCTAGACAGTATTAGGGTGTTATAAAAGCTTAGTTTAAACGAGAAGGGTGTAGTGCCAAAGCGATAGCTTTTAGACGATCAAAAAAAGGAAGAATGAAATGGCTAACTATACGAAATATGCTTTGATTAAAGAATTATCTGATGCGGCAGGTGTCAAGCGAAAGGAAGCGAGACTCCTCTTAGACGCCTTATTTAGCGTAGCATGCAGAGAGGCAAAAATAGGCGGTTTTTCTATTCCGGGTCTTTGTCGGGTTGACGTCATCACCAAAAAAGAGCGAAGGATGCGCAATCCCCAAACGGGACAGACGATTCTCATCGCTGAACATCAGGCTCCTCGTATTCGCATTCTCAAGAAAGCAAAAGATACGATCGTTCCTGGGAAAAAGAATTTTGTCATCCCGCTGATGGAGGATGGTGTTACGCCCGCCGCGGCGGAGGAAGAAGCACTCGCAGTACTCCCCCGAGAGATTATTTACGACGATTTTTCTTCTGCCGTATCCTTCAAATGCAAAGATTGCGGCGGCGAGATTGAGGCTCCGGCTGCTGCCGTGGGTCTCACCTCGGAATGTCCGGTTTGTGGCAAGCCGGTCGTGATCCCGACGGAATCTGAACCTGGAACGATACATGGACCTAAAATCGAGATACCTTCTCTCGACATGCAGGTAGAAGAAGTGGTGAAGAGAACTTTTGCGGGAGCAGAAACGGCGGCTCAGAAGAATCAGACCATTCGAATTGATCTTTCCACGCTCGATCTCAGTGCGCCAGAAGCACCGAAGCCAAAAGAGCGAATTGTTTCATTCTTCTGTAAGAATTGTCGTCAAGAGCTTGAGGCTCCTGCCGAGATGATGGGGATGCAGTCAGATTGCCCCGATTGCGGAGCAAGCTTCGAAGTTCCCTTCTTCTCGGAACCCGGAACATTACATGGCTCGGACCTCGATAAGGGAGATGGCAAGAAAACAGGCAAGATGAGCAGTCGAACCATTCGCATCGAAATGCCGGACTTCTAAAAAGCAAGGCAGATTTTAGTTGGAGCTACTTCCGGAAAGTTTTCGGGAGCGAAGAAGTTTCACGAGAGCTGAGTTCTTGAGGCGGAGTGCGTTGATGCTCTCTTGGAGTTTTTCGTTATCCGTCGACATTTTCTGAACATCAGGGAGTTTGGTAACTTCCGCGCGCAGCTCAATCTGGGCTTTGATGAGCGCTTCTTCCGCTTCCTTTAAATTCTTCCGCTTGGCTTCTACCGTCTCGGAAGTGTAAGCTGGGTCGCCCCAAACAAATTCAAGTTTCTTCTTGGTCTCATTTGAGCGATCGACATTCTGGCGAATCTCCTCGCCAATTCTATTGATTTCATTGCCAAGGGCCTCTTCTGTAGCGGCATTCCATTGGGAATCGAGAGTTGGAGGGGTTGGATTGTCCCCAGCAAAGATAACGGAAGTGCTGAAGGCAAGGGTCGCTAACAAAATAAAAGGAACACCGTTCAAACGATTGATATTTTTCATGCTATTCTCCTGAGTTGTGGTTAGAAAGCGAATGGAAAGGGTTACTAAAGAAGTCGTTATTGTATCACAAAACGAAGGATGATGTACAGATTCTATATGATTATAGATTTGATGGCATACAATCTGCTATGAAGTTTACGTTCAATGTCGCGTGCACGTGTCGAGCGGTTAAGAAAAAAGGGGAGGTTTCACATGGGCCTGTGGTTTAAAAAGAAAATAGAAAAAGAAGAAGTCATTACCGAATCTAAAACTCCCGATGTTAAGCAAACATTCGGATCTGATTTGGCAAAGGATCCACTGCCGCTTAAGGCCGCTCCGCCGCCCCCCAATGCGCCAAAAACATTCAAATTACCGCCATCCACTACGGAGGCACCGGTTTTATCGGCACTAGCCGCTCACTTGGTGACGCCACCGAAGGCTTCAACGTCCTCACAGGCTGCGGCGGAGGCCGTAGCGGAGGCTATTCGGTCTCGGATTGGATCCGAGAGTTTGTACAGTCGTCCGGCATCCAGTCCATCGGGTGTTGAACTCCTCCCAGAAGTTCAGCCTGTACCCATCCCGCCAGAACCTAAGGTTGAGGTTCCAGAGTTGAAGCCGGTTCTCAAACCCATCATCTTGAAACCCAAAATTCAAGTTGCTGACAAGACAGAGGTCGCGCCTCCTAAAACGGAGGCTGTTGCTGCCGATATGCCTGCGATGCCGCGAACGGATCCGAAGGTCTTGTATTATCAATTGATGAATGGGCTCTACGATGTTATTTTCGTTCTGGACGATGATGGGCACGTGATCGATTGCAATTCGCGGTCAGAAGAAGTTTTTGGATATTCGCCGGATGACGTCTGGAACATGCCAATTGAAAAAATTGTTTATGGCATGAATAACAGAATGTTCAATCTGCTGAAGAAGAATCTTACCAATAAACGACATATCCTGATTGATGCGCGCTGCTTCAGAAGCATCGGCACCTCGTTTATTGCCGAGGTTGGCGTGAGTACGGTGCAGTTGACACGCTCGCAGAACGTCGTTTTCTCAATCCGGAATGTGGAGAGAAGAAAGAACTCTGCCGAAGAACTCCGTAAATACCGAGCCGCGCTTGATATTCTGCCCATTGCTGCGTTTACTTGCGACTTGCATGGCGCATTCGAAGTTCTTAACCAGCCGGTTTTAAAGGCACTGGGAATGGTCGATGAAATGGAGGCGCAGAAGAAGCACTTCGGCGAGATGTTGCCGGACATGATTTCCCAATTCCAAGCGGCCGTAAAGGGTGTTGATATCTGCGAATCGAAGAAGTTGACGCGGCCTGACGGTAGCACCTACACCCTTGAGCTCCGCCTGAAGCCCATGCGCAGAGGCGAAGAAATAACTGGCGTGGCCGGCACGATGACGATGACCTGACCTAGACTCGCGACATCTGACGCGAAACATTGCATTGAGCATGCGTGAAGATCGTCAAAATATAGAAGGATAGACAGGATGCCCATCTTGTCTATCTTTTTTTATTGGTTGTAACCGATCAGCGACTGGGGCTTCTTTTCTCTGGCGTTACGATTGCGTCTCCCCGTATCGGCACATAAAGGCATTAATGTAATCTTGGATGGGACTTCAAGATTATGGAGGGGGTTCCGTCTGACGGAGTGGCACCTATCGCGAATCGATTCCTTCTCGGCGTTGTTTGCCGATTGCAGAACAGCATTCGAAGTGGTACGATAGAAAAACGATGAAGGTAGAGGTAACGTTTTGTCTCGGGAAGCGTATTAAGGACGATGCAGCAATAAACAAAAGGCGAATTCTTTGAAAAGCGACGTGTCACCAGTGGCAGAGCAGCCGAGGCGAAAAAAACTTGAGAGCGTGATCGACACGTTCGAGGGTTCGTTGCTTCGGTATGCCACGGGCATCGTGGGGGATCACGCGCTGGCGCAAGATGCCGTGCAGGATGCGTTTGTGGCATTGTCCTCACAATGGCACGTGGATCAAGTGCCGCTTTCCGACAATCATCTGCGAAACTGGCTCTTCAAGGTGGTTCACAACAAAGCCGTCTCAATCCTCAGAGCTGAGAAAACACGGACTAGAATTCACGAAGACTATGCCAAGGAAGCCGTGGTTGAAATGGATTGTGATCGGGCAATGGCCGATGGCGAGGTGAGTCGGGAGAAAAAGATTAGAGTTTTGGAAGCGTCGCTGGATGTTCTGATCCCTTCGCGAAGGCAAGTCCTTCTGCTCCGTCTCCAACAAGGACTCTGCCACGAGCACATCGCCGCCATAACGGGCTACAGCGTTCCACACTGTCGCAAATTGCTGCATGAAGCCGTCAAGCTCCTCAATGCCGAAGTGGCGAGGAGGCTGAACGCCGAGGAGGGTCATGCGCAATGAATGATGAACTTGAAAACAAAGAACTCTCGGATCTGCTGAAACAGCTCCACGCACCTGAGCACCTTAATGCTGCGCGACGGGCGAGAATTTTCGCCGTCTTGCCTTCGGAAAAAGAGGATGCACAACAGGTGAAACGCGAAGCACGTCGCCGGATCTGGCACCGACTCGTTAAGGTTGCTGCTATCGTCGTCGTGATGGTTGTTCTGTCAGGACTGTTATTTCCTGCCCGCAAGGGAGCCGTTTCCAAAGCGCGGCAAATGAGGTCTATGCAAGCCCCAGTTGTAGTATTTGGTTTGCCAGCTACGGCAACTGACAATCGTGATGCATATAGCGGGGAAGCTCTGGACTCTTCTGTAGATGCTCTTCCGACAAGTCTTTACGTGAGAGAAGAAAGCATTGGCGGCAACCTGAGCATTGTAAATGGAATAGCCACTGAAAACCGAGATGCTCCGAACGTAAAAGCTGAGACAAGTTCGGGTGGGGTGATAAATCGGGAATCAGAACCCACAGATGGTTCGAAGGTTTTATCGGATCACGGGTTCGATATCCCCGCCCAAACAGAGCCACCGCCACCGATGTCCTCAAAGCCAGTGGCAATGAATGCTGTTGGGATCGTAAAAAGCCCGATCGTGATGAGAGGTATTGTGGGAACACCTTCCGCTGGACAACGAGCCCACAGTTCTGGAGGTGCTAAAGTCAACCAGCAAGCTGGTGAAAAGTCGAAGCACGAACCGATGGATATGCCCCAGATGGCTTCGCAGAGTGAGGTTGCCGCTGAGGCATCAAAAGCTGATGCCTCCTATAAACTAGAGGTCGCGAAATTGCAGGAACGACGGATGCGCGAGGTTGAGAAAAAGCTGAGCATCAGTGCTAATAACAGCATAGTGGCGATGCAGGCGACGAAGCAGGATTTGCCGTTCGAAAGCGCAGAGTTAAATTTAGGCGTTATGGACGCTGAGATCGCGGATACAAAGACTGGAGTGAAAGACGCTTCTAGACAGATTCAGCCGCAAGAAAAAAAAGTGTCAGAAGAAGCGATGCTTGTTGAGCAGATAGAAGAAGATAAAAAATCACCGCCACCTCCGCCGTTAGACATTGGGCCGTTCACGCTGATTCCCACTGCGCAGCATCCGTTGTCGACATTCGGTCTCGACACGGACACCGCCGGGTATACGCGGAGCGCGATGTTGATCGAGAGCGGTGTCAGGCCTGAGCCGGGACAGATCCGGCAGGAGGAGTTCATCAATGCGT
>JBBQIY010000012.1:0-14550 GCA_038325415.1 Kiritimatiellia bacterium | reverse complement strand
TGGAATGACGCCAGTCGCCAGAAGCCGAGCCGACGCCTCTGGAGAATCAAGACGCCGAAGCCGATTGGTCGGAGCCTGCCCGAGATGGAAGATCCCGCGCAATGAGCCTGGAGTCGGATCGACGGCAGGGTTCTTACCATGCCACGGTGCCCCGCCGGCCCAAGCATTCCCCTCCCGACAAAAAATCACCGCACGATCATCATTCAGCAGGGTGCATCCAGCTTTCTCCAACCAGATGTCGGCAATGGTCGACTTACCGATTCCAGAGCGACCGCAAAAAAGATAGACCCCGTCATTGACTCGTACGGCGCTGGCATGCACAAGTACTGTCCCCTCAATGGAGAGGCGATTGGCGAAGACAACGCGATCCACTGGGGGGTACAGAAATTCGATACCGCCCGCGGCGTGGGTCTCCATGGGATAAATGATCCCACGAGAAAACGTTTCGTCCATCTCAGCCGCGCACTGCCACCGTTGCGAATGAGGAACTACAACGTCTACCACAATACCCTTTCGCCCCGCAGTCATCCGCCATGAAGGGCCACTCCAGTATATCGTCTTGGAAGGGATCGGCTGAGGAGGCGTTTCCGCCATCGAATAATGGGCATCACCAGACTCGGCAGGCGACGTAACCATGAATGGCGCGTACAAACTTGGTATCGCGCCAGACAACCCGTGAAGCATAAACGAGGAGCGGCCAATCGAAAGGCGGCAACTGTGAGTCTTCAACATTACAGCGAGGGATCGAAGTTCAACAACGGATTGCCGAAGGCATCCACGACCATATCGCCCTGCACCACGCCGCCATCACCGATTAATTGATTACATGCCGCCATCGCCACGACGCGCTTGTCCTCAAGCTGTACACGCCGGATTTCAGGTGTAGAATACGTCTTCTTTTCTTTCTTCATAGCACTCGTTCTCCTTCCGTAACCGTTCACGGCGTTTATTGTGCAATTTGTAGAACCCACTTGCCGTGTGTGAATCCCTGAATGAGTTGAGTTATCTTAACCCAATTCCATAAAGAGAATAGATTAGCCTCTCCTTTCAAAAAATACAAGCACTAATCGTATTTTTTGACAAGTTTGACCTGTGCGCGGTTAGGGGCACCACACGAAAAGGAAACACGATTAGGATCGGAGATGAGCATTGGTACCTTCTCGTTCAGCATCCCTTCAACGACCTTAACGCGATTCGCGTCAAGCACGGCCCATTTGCGACCGTTGCGACAGAGGAGCCGCTCTCCTCCTTTAAGCGTAACTGGGAAGCGCAAGGCACGATCTGCGATAGTCAGCACCGGTGAAATCATCGCGCCGCAGAGTTCGATCTCTAACGCCGCTTTTTCGCCGGTACGCACAGCTACCGAAAGAATAATCAATAGCCCGCATGCCCGAACCTTCATCAAACGGTAACCAAAGAAGCAGAGATGGATCAGTTGGCGTTGCGGCACGAAGTCCCGCGATCAAACATACAAAAACTCCCACCGAGAATAAAAAATGTTTCATTCATGCCCCTTTTTAGACGCCTATCCCCTACCTTTCTTAAGATAAGACGCATCTCGACGGCTACCCTTTTTCAGTATATATCCTTCATCTTGCAAAGCCTTCAGTGTCCGCTCAACCGTTGTCTCACTGATGTCTGGGCAGGCAGAGAGAATCTGTTTTTTTGTCATCGGTGTGATTTGACGGTCAAACAACCGACGTATCCGTTCAGATTTTGAAGTCTGTGCCGTCACGACATCGGAGATTCGGCTTTCAAAGATCCGGTAGGCCTTGAGGATCGCCCCAAGTGTGTATCGAAGGAACGGCACAACATCGTTTTTATTCTCATGCCATCTTTGCGAACTGCTCTGAAGTGCTTCGTAATACGTCGTCTTAGATTTTTCAACAACCATCTCAAGACTGATAAATTTACCAACGATGTATCCGTGCTTGTAAAGCAAAAGCAGGGTTAACACACGGCTCATTCTCCCGTTACCGTCATCAATCAGCAATGCCTTCAGAATGGATTGATGCCCCAGAAGGCTTGACGCTAGATGAGATTACAAGTACTATAGCGAGCTTCAAACAGCCATAGCCGAAAAAACCATGAACAAGTACCTATCTAACATAATCCGTCGTTTCGCACTCGGCAATTAGTCGATGGGCTTCACCCTGGGTTCATTTCACCCAAGCGTATAACACTCAGCAATTGTGGAAACCACGTGCTATTAACAAGATGTAAATGGTGTGGTAGCGATCCGCTTTATGTCGCCTACCACGATGAGGAATGGGGCGTTCCTTCCCACGATGATCGGCATCTCTTCGAGAAGTTGCTCCTTGAAGGCGCACAGGCAGGATTGAGTTGGTTGACCATTCTTAAGAAGCGGGAGAATTATCGGGACGCCTTCGATGGTTTTAACTGCGAAAAAATCGCGGCCTATACGCAACGCGACGTCGATCGCCTGCTCGGAAATCAAGGCATTGTCCGCAATCGGCTGAAAATTGAATCTACGATTAAAAATGCACAGGCAACCTTGGCCGTCAAAGAAGAGTGCGGGTCGCTCGATGCTTTCTTGTGGCAATTCGTGGAGGGTGTTACTCTTCAAAACAACTGGAAAAGCCACTCAGAAATCGCGACGACCACCCCAGTGTCCGATGCCATGAGCAAAGAGCTGAAGCGACGCGGTTTCACCTTCGTGGGCTCCACTATTTGTTACTCGTTCATGCAAGCCGTTGGAATGATCAACGATCATATTGTTGACTGCTATCGTCATGCTGAACTCGTCAGTCTGCCGCGATAAACTGCCTGTCAATCATTCTACATTTTATCGAGAAGAGAGACGGCTCTTAAGGCGACGGGAAGCGAGGGATCGATAATCTCTACGTCCGGACCCACAATCTTTTGCATCACGCCTTTGAGGAACGGATAATGGGTGCAGCCAAGGACAATATGGTCGACGCCTTCTTGTAGTAACGGGAGCAAAATTCGTGAAACGATGGCTTTTGCATGTTCCGAAACGAATTCTCCGTTTTCAACAAGCTCAACAAATCCCTCCCCCGTGGCGGTGATGATTTTAACGTCTCCAGCAAACCTAGCGGAAGTCTCTTTATAAAGCCGTCCGTTGAACGTATTCGGTGTCGCAAGAATGGCCACCACACCCGTCTTAGAATGCAGAGCAGCGGGTTTAACCGCAGGTTCCATTCCCACGAACGGCACGTCAGGATAAGTCGCCCTTAGCGAATCGATGGCCACGGCGGTTGCGGTATTGCAGGCGACCACGATGAGTTTGCATCCTTGTTTCAGCAAGTTCTCGGTCAGGACATGAGCGCGTTCGAGAATAACCGCATCGGATTTTTTGCCGTACGGACAGTACTGCCAGTCAGCAATATAGTAAACCTCCGCATTGGGACGGAGTTTTCTAAATTCTCGGAGGACAGAAATACCCCCGATGCCAGAGTCGAAGAATCCTATCTTCTCCATGTTCTCGACTTCTGCTGCAACGACTGAATCCATGCTCATATTCAAGACCCTGCTGGGAACATAAAACGATAGCGGGAGAAAGGCTCTATTGTTTCTCAGCCCTTCTCCATCCAATCCGAATCTAAGCCTATTTGGACTTTCCGAGAAGTGCCTGCGCCAGCTCTTCATATTCGCGAAGATCGTCACCGCTGAAAAGATCAGAGCCTGCGCCAAGTTTGCGGATGATTTCCCGACTCTTGTCGAGTTCGCCTTTGCGATAATGGATCTGAGCAACATGCAGGTGAACACGCAAATCTTTGTCATTCAAGCGTAAGGCCGTTTGGAATGCGTCCGACGCACCGTCGACATTACCCTTAAAGAGAAGGATTGAACCCAGCGTATCCCAGGAGGCGTAGATTTGGTCATCCGTGACAAACGATTGGCGGATGAGCTTCTCTGCCTCATCGGTTTTACCGAGCTTCAGCTTGGCGACAGCGAGGTCGTTTAGGACGAAGACTGAAGTCGGATCAGCCTTGAGGCTGCGGTCGAGATAGTCCTCTGCCGACGTGTAGTTCTCTTTCTCGAGCGCGAGCGATCCCAAGACGTAGTTCGCGAAACCATGATTCGGATCTCTAAAAAGGATGTCTTTCGCATGTTGAAGGGCACTGGGCTTATCGACAAGCGCATGATCCATCCTGAGGATGCTGTCCATGATCGGCACAACATTCGGATTTTTCGCGTTCTTCAGGGCTTCGATGAAATTATCGCGCGATTCTGAATAGTTCTTCGTGATCATGTTCATGCGCCCCTTGACGAAGAGCACTTGGAAATCCGAAGGACCCGAAATGCGTTCGAGTTCGGCAACCGTCTTTTGCATACCCTTCAAGGCCTCTTCCGATTTCTCTGGCGTGGCGGCATTCATATAAAGTTCGGAATAGATCACGCTCATGATCGTCTGCGCTTCGGGGTTGTTTGGGTTGAGGGCTACGAGTTCATTCGCGACAATTCGTGCTTGATCGACATCCCCGACCATGAGGTTGAGTGCAACGGTCTCGTAGAGGAGCCTTTCGAGCGGAACGCCCGCTGCCTTTGCCGAGGCTAAATACTGCTTCGCATGGACGACATCACCGTTCATTACGGAAATTCGAACGAGGCCGATCAAAGCCGTATGATCGCCTGGATCTTCTGCCAAAATTTCCTTGTACACCCGTTCGCTCGCCACAAGGTCTTTGCTTTGCATATAGACGTCGGCGATGACGGAACGAAGCTTACCCCGATTTTCCGGCTGGAGTTCTTTCAGGGCTCGCGTGAGTGATTTCAGGGCGAGGTTTGCCTGACCTGTCATCGCCCAAGTCCATCCCAACTTTGCAAACGCTTCGGGCGAACTGACATAGCCAAACGTCCTGGAAAGCGACCATATTTCAATGGGCGATGTGAGTTTACGCTGAAAGGCTTCCAGCTCGGCCATGACCTTGTCCTTGAGCTCAGGATGCATGCCGCCTTGAACCATCGTGGCATAGTTCAGCAAGGCACTGACATTGTTCGGATCGAACTCGTGCACTCGGCTGTAGACTTCAAAAGCTTCGTCTTTTCGCCCACTGGTTTCAAGCAAATAGCCGAGGTTGTTTCCAATAAAGCTAATTTGCCCCGTTACCAACTGTCGGTAGAAAGCCGTTCGGGGAGAGGTGTCATCCGCAACCACTTCTAGTATAGGGATGAATTTAGCAAGAATCGCAAAATAAGGCGTTTTAAGGTCTTGCTTCCGAATCGCCTCCATCTGCTCCGGAGTTGCACCAAAGAAAGCGAGACCGTAGGGATAGACTTCATAGTCGCCGACGTTCCAGAGGTCTGGGAAAAGGCAGAGCCCAAGTTCGGCGGCGACATCGCGGTCGCCGGTTATCCACTCTTGAATCAATGGGAACATGCCGATTTCAGCGGAATTCTTCAGGCGGACGCTTTTCAACTTGCTTTTGGTGATCTTCATGGCAGTTTTATTGTTCGCCTGAGACAAATTAAGCATGTTGATATCGATCCCGCGCTCCTTGGCGCGAATCAGGACGACATCGTCAAAAACACCGTTCGTGACGATCCACTTACGTCCGTCAAGATTGTCAAGAAGCGTATCCGCGTAAGCCCAGACAAAGTTCATCCGTTTGTAATCGGCATCCGTGCGGTTGTTAATGAAGGCATAAACCGAAAGAGCCGTTGCCGCGAGAATGAGAGCATACCGATAGGTCAAGGTCGAACGATTTGCCTTTCCATCAACTTCGGCCGGCAAGAGATACAAGGTAAGCGAGTAAAGATAGGCGATGATGTATCCAAAAGCCAGCGACATCATGGCATACGGCACAATCTGAAGCGAACCGACATTGTAGAACTGCCACGGTGACGCACGCGTATCAAGCACCACAGCCACCGTGACGATCAGCACGACCAGATGCAAGGCGAAAAAGCTCCAGTCTTTCTCCCCATTCAGTGCGCGATACCCGGTTAGTAGAATGGCCAGACAAGGGGCAATCGTCATACCCAAAACAATCATCCAACCTACACGAGGCAAGCTACCGAATACGCCGCCTATCACCCCATTTAGCAACCCTTTCACCATCGCGGGGAAGCTGCCCATTCCAAGAAGTTCGTAACCGGACCCGCCGTAAAATTCGGCGGCATTCACGAAGACTAAACTGCCACCCAATAAGCTGAGCAGGACGATATTTCTGAAAACTTTTCCGGAAAGCCGATCGTTGCTCCATAATACGAAGAGCGCATAACAATAGCAAAGCGGTGCAAACGCCAGAAAACAAGAAGTCTGCGACAGTCCTGCACAGTACACAACACAAAACACATACAGATAGCGCATCTGTAACGTATCGGCGAAACGCAGCAAGAGGTAAAAGGCAAGCAGCAACCAAAAGAGATAGAAAGAATGATAGTAGCACTGGGTCGCCGCCACCCAATAGGGAGCGGAAAACGCGAGCGTGACCGCTGAGAAGAGACCGGCAAGGAACGCCATGATAGTGGCATGTTTGCGTCCGTTACCAGAAATCGCCAAATTCAGGTGCTCACGGTCCACCATGATATTGACTAGAGATGCTGCCACGAGATACAACATGCCGACAGCGAGTGAACTAAAAAGCGTACACAGCAGGTTCACGGCTAAAACAAGATGTGTTCCTCCTGAGGTCACCGCCAGTTCCACAAGCTTACGCCAGACAACATGGCGCATCATTAAATTATCTTTGACGCCCGCTAAATTCGTCAGAAGATCGGCTGGTTCACCCGGCACAACGCCCCCCACGATCGTGGTCATGTACACCAGGAGTGCTACAAGGGAAATCAGGCATGCGATAACAAAGTGAGATTTTCGAAACGTATCCTTTTCATTCTTTGCTTTTGCACGCGGGTTCTGATCCGATTTGCTGTCCGTTGCAGTAGTACGCATCCCTAGGTTCTCCTAAAATTAACAATTAATCGTCAATTATACCAGTTGAGGAAAAAAAAGTAAACACCATGAATTTTGGGTGTGATTCACCGGGTGGGCGTCAACATAGTTTGACGCCCACAGGAGTCAGAAGACAGGAGACAGGAGTCAGAAGTTGGAAATCAAACCTCTAGGTTGGTTTTCATTAGACATTTTAGACCGCCCGTCCCTCTTTTAAAGACCGCGTCAAAATGGTACACTCAACGCTACTTTTAAATTAATAGAACGCCTCCACAGAAAACCAAGGAAATCGGAAAGTCGATGACAGATGCCACAATCCAAAAAACTCTTCCCAATGGCTGCCCGTTTCCGGACATGACTCGACGGCAAATTCTCGTCCAACTTTTCGTTGAATACTTCAAAATTTCCCTCTTCATCGTCGGAGGCGGGTACGCCATTATCATCGCGGCAGATGACGTTTTCGGGCGACGTCTCAAGTGGTTAGAGGAAGGCGAACTCCTCTCGCATTTGCCGCTTTTTCAGACGGTTCCAGGACTCATTGCCGGCAACTCGGCCATCTATGTTGGGATGAAAGTCGCTGGGACGCTCGGCTCTTTCATCGCGTTGCTCGCCATTGCCCTACCCTCGCTCATCATCATCATCGCCATCGCCATGGGTTTCGATTGGTTTTCCACGGACAACCGCTTTGTACAAGGTGCTTTTATCGGTCTGAGAAGTGCCTTTTGCGGAATTGTTCTTGCCGCGATCATCAAGTCTTGGGGGAAACTCGCCAACAGCGTGTACGCATACGTGTGCACACCACTGTGTTGTATCGCCATCATTGGCTGGAAGGTTCCAGCCAAGTACCTGTTGATCAGCGCGATTGCCTTTGGAATCATCACGCATGTCGTGTTCATCCCCATCTTTCAGAAAACCATAAAGAAACGAAAGGGATCGGCATGAAGTTACTGACCGTTTTCGGAATTTTCTTCCGCTTTGGACTGCTCTGTTTCGGCGGCGGCTATGTCCTGACTCCAATTTACATCGAGGAGCTTGTCGAAGGGCGGGGTTGGATGACGCTGGCTGAATTCGGAAACTTTCTGGCCATTACCCAAATTACCCCTGGGCCTGTGAGCATCAATGCCGCGACGTTCTTTGGCTTTCGCTTCGCCGGGATCCTCGGTGCCATCTCCGCAACGGCCGGACTCCTCACGCCTTCCCTCATTCTGATGACGCTCGTTTTGCACGGAGTGCGGAAGTGGTCAGAAAGCCGCGTGATGAAAGGACTCATCTGGGGTGTCAGTCCAGCAACGATCGGCCTCATGGTCGCGGCGCTCGTCATCTTCCTCGAAATGTCAATTTTTAGCGGTAAAATTCCTTGGGGAACGTTTATTGATGCGCTGACGCTCAACCACCCGTCGTGGCCTGAAGGCCTTCGCATCCGCCCGCTTGCGGTGATCATCTGCGGAGCCTGCACTTATGCAATGTGCAAAACCAAAATAAAAATCACCACGATGATTTTTATCAGCGCATTGCTCGGGGCCCTGCTCTTTCCGCTAATGGGTAACTGAACTCGCGACGATCATCGCGACGACCTCGTCGATGCTCATGGCCGTGGTATCAATGCGGGTTGAGCCTACGGGAACCATGAGGGGTGCAGTTTTCCGCGTACTGTCAATCTTATCGCGATTCATCAGGGACGCTTTCACCTTGTCCTGTGAATTTGCATCGGCGAAGCCTTTTTGCACATCTTCCTTCAACCGACGACGTGTCCGTTCCTCCGGGTCAGCATCTAAATAAAAACGATGAGGGGAATCTGGATACACCACAGATCCGATATCACGGCCTTCGACAATCAGATTGCCAAGCTTGCGCAGATCGCGCAGCCAGTCGGTAATGAGCGTGCGCACTTCGGGAACAGCAGAAACGGGACTGACATGACTATTGATTTCAGGTGTCCGGATTCGATCGCCCGGCTCCTCGCCATCAACCTCGTAGACAACCCGTCCGTCTCGTACAACAAAGTCAATTTTAACGACTTTCGCAAAATCTGCCATCTTCTCGGGCGATGCCGTATCCACACCTGCCTTCAAGGCAAGCCACGTCACGATCCTGTACAGCGCACCCGAGTCCACGTAGAGATAGCCTAGTTTTGCGGCAACAGCCTTACTAACCGTCGATTTTCCCGATGCGGCTGGTCCGTCCACGCAGATTACATTTGACATCTTGATTCCTTCGTTGGTTTGTTCGGGCTGATCGTATCGTTTATGCCCTGCCCAGAGCAAGAAAAACACATGACCTCATCGATCCGATGCGGCAATTCTCTTGTATTCGCGAATGACGCGAAAGGGAATGCGCAGCACAAGAATGCTCGTCACAAAGATGAAACAAGCCGATGTTACTGGCATGACGACATCGGAGAATTGCGCGATGACAAGATCGATCAGTACCGTAAAACTAAAAAATGAAAACTGACCATAGTAGCTGAAAACTTCTGCTGCAAGCGTCTTTAAAAATCGTATCGGAGCCGATGCTTTCTCGCGTCCCAGACTATTCATGTCGGTAACACCAAGCCAAAGCTTTCGGAAGGCCTGAGAATCGACGGGTAGATCGGGTAGCGTCCTTTTCCCGAACGTTTCGCAGAGAACGTGCTCGACGGCACCAGCCGTGGCACTCCAGTTTGCGGGAATGGAGAGGATTGCAAGGAGTAGCCATCCGAATCCACCGGCGTGTGAGAGATAGAGTCCCATCCCGACAGAGGCCAAAAATGCAGGCTTGAAAAGAAGATGAAAAACGTAATCCAAATAAAAGCCGCGCCGAGAGGCAGTACCCGTCATCCGAGCGAGGCTTCCATCCGCCATATCAAGAATGTATCCGGCGTTCCAGAGAAAGCCGCAAGCAAACCAAAGCACGAGCCCGAGGGTCTTCGATCCACCACCGAAAACGGAGCCTGCAAAAACGGCGAGAGGCAGCGAAGCCATCCACGAGAGACCCGCAATGACCGTCACAGTATTGGCCGAAAGCCCAATCCGCTTGGCGAGAAGCGCGAAGGGATAGGCGATGCGACGACCGATGATCTCGGTCGTCAGCGCACATTCATCCTGCTTCACGGTATTCTGATAATTATTCATCGACAGTAATCGTCGCCTCATTCTGCTTTTCATTCACGGCACTGTTAATCAGCTCTTCGACATCAGCCAAAACAGCATTGAGGCCGGCGCAGGCATCCGAAGCACTCACAATACGTTTTTTGATGTCCTCATTGATGGCAAGCTTATCGCTCATGAAGTCGGTGATCAAGGTCGTGATTTCACCTAATCCGCATTTCAACACGTTTCGAAATTCGTCAAGGCGCTGCAACGTATCGCGGAACCGGATCGCATCGCGCTCAGCACTCAGCACACGATCACGCTCTGTGAGATCCGAAAAGGAAAGCACAGCACCCACCACATTGCCATCCGAATCTCGATTGCAAGCTGCGCGGATATTCACGCGAAACGGATCGCCATCATGCCGGAGTGCGACGGCGATGCCGCTGGTCATGAAGTACTCCCCGGTCAGCGAGGAAACAATCTCCTGCCCATCCGATTCGTTCATCAAAAGCTTGCCGAGGGGTTGGCCGACGAGATCGGCGGACGTGGGGTAACCCCAAATGCGAGCCGTCGCGGGGTTGGCGTACTCAATCCGCGCATTCATATCGATAACCACAATGGCATCGCTGGCGTTTTGGAGGGCGTTGTGCTCAGTTCTGAGCATTTCGTCTGCCTGCCGCCGAAGGGTTTCATCCCGCACGAAAAAGCAAAGGTGTGGCGTGGAGAGTCGCATCTGGCTGACCGCCACCTCGGCGGGAAACGCAGAACCGTCGGCACGGATGCAATAGGCCTGCATCAGTGTGAAGCACTCGTTCTGGAGGTTTTCGTACAACGTCCGAATCAACTCATCATCGGCACCCGCAATGATGTCCTCGATGTTAAGATGCGAAAATTCGTCGGGAGAATGGCCGAAGGAATCAATTGCACGGCTGTTAACATCACGAATACGTCCATGGAGATCCGTGACGATGCCGGCGTCATAAATATTTTGAAAAAGTTCGCCGTATCCACCATGACCCTGTGTTTGCGCTGAGGGCGAAATCCTTCGTGGCGCCGTGCCACCGCCAACGGAGACAAAAGAGGCCTTAGGCTTTTCGGAAAGCGGTACATCAGAAATATCGGGAATCAAGTCGATCCGCATAGTGCTTGATTTGTTCATGTCAATCGTCTCCTCTTCGGGTGATGGTCGGAGTCCATGTCAGGGTTCGGATAAAGAAGCAGAGCGTAGCAGCTTGTACGCTCTTTTAATCGTGACATTCTATCGGACTGCGTCTTTTTTTGCAACGGGCAACTTGAAGACGACACACAATTTTGATACTATTAGGAGGTATTGGCGATAAGCTGGTATTATTCTGAAACGGCATTGCCAATAGAACGAGGAGAACTCAGCATCACATGAAAACTCTAAACATAAAGCGGCGGGCTTTCACACTTCTAGCGGCAACGGCGCTAACCCCCATGGCCTACTCAGGCGAAGCGATCCTTTCGAGCGACGGCTCCATAGGAATCGAAACCCTCGGCGTCACGCTCTCGCCCGTCATTCACGCATTCAATTGGTCGTCCACGAAGAAAGGGGAAATCGACCCTGCCGCTGGTAGCGACGCCTTTACCATTAAAATAGACGAACAGAACCGCGTCAACGGAACCCGAATCGTCAGCGCAGCGCAAGATGGCGCAATGCAGACTACGTACTCCTTCGTTTCCCATGCCGATATCGCGGTAGATTCGCTCTGCGTCACGGCAGAAATCCCACTTCATCAAGTAATGGGTGGCACGTGGAAGTCCGATAGTGCATTGGGTGGATATCCTGTCGAAAAGCAGGAGGAACCGATGGTCTTTAGCGGTAACACGAAAGGTTTTATCATCCAGGGAACCGATTCAAAAAAATTCAAGCTCGAATTCGCTTTCGATAAACCAACGTACGTCCTGCTGCAAGACAACCGCAAATGGGGTTCCGATCAACTGACGTTGCGTATTTCGCCATCCTACACAAACCCGTTGAAACCGGACATGGCTTTCGCCGTTTCGTTCTCCATTAAAACAGCAGAGGCGTTGACGGTTTTCAAGGATCTGCCCGTAACCCTCACGGCTGACGATCCAAACTGGATACCCCTTAAACAAGAACTCGATATCCTGCCGGGCTCCCCCCTCGACTTCTCGAACCTTGTCGAATGGCATAAGCCCGCGGGGAAACTCGGGGCAGTCAACGCCGTTGGAAGCCATTTCGAATTCGAAGACCTTCCCGGCGTGGCCCAGCGCTTCTACGGCGTCAACCTCTGTTTCTCTGCCAATTACCTCACCCCTCAGGAAGCGGCCAAGCTCGCCGTGCGCTTTCGAAGAATTGGATACAACGCTGTAAGAATTCACCATTATGACAATACGTTGGTGGAAGGTTCCGCCGACAAGACGACGCTTAATCCCGACCGCATCAATCAGCTTGACGCACTCATGGCCCAGTTCATTGCCAATGGAATCTACGTCACAACCGATTTATTCGTGTCACGGTCAATCCCTTGGCGCAGCATCGGCGTTGATCGGGAAGGATATATCCCCATGGATGAATTCAAACTCCTCTGCGCCGTCAATAAACAGGCCATGGAGAATTGGAAGGCGTTTACGCGTGCGTTTCTTTCCCACGTGAATCCCTATACGGGTCGCAGCTATGCAGCAGAACCGGCACTCGCGTGGCTGGCACTGGTTAACGAGGGCAACCTCGGAAACTTCCTCAACCAGCAGAAGAACCTGCCCGATTACGCGGTCAAATGGAAAGAATGGCTCACCGCCAAAAAGACAGCGGATCCCGCTTACGCCGACATTCCCGATTCGATACCCGGCAGCATCTATGAAGGAACCGCGCATACTGGAGCCTACGTTCAGTTTCTCAGCGAAATAGAAGCGAAAATGGCTTGCGAAATGAAGGACTTCATCCGAAACGAACTCCATTGCAAAGCACTCATTACAAACAGCAACGGCTGGACACACAAAATCTCCGACCAGATCACCCATCACGATGTCTACGACTACGTAGACGACCATTTTTACATCGATCATCCTCGTTTTCTGGAAAACCCTTGGTCGCTTCCCAGCCAATGTCCGAATACCAATCCATTCAAGAACGAAGATCGAGGCATGCTGGGCTGCACATTCAACCGAATGGCGGACAAGCCTTTTACAATTTCCGAGTTTAATTTTTCCGCACCGGGACGCTACCGAGGTGTCGGAGGAATTGCAACCGGAGCGATTGCCGCGTTGCAGGATTGGGGAGTGCTGTGGCGTTTTGCCTACAGTCACAACTCCGAATCTATGTTCACGCCTTCCAAAATCGGCTATTTCAATGTCAGCGAAGATCCCGTGATGCTGGCGGCAGAACGAGCCGCTTTCTGCCTGTTTTTGCGCGGCGATATCACGCCTCTGGCTAAATCCTTCACCCTCGTGATCCCTCGAAAAGAAGCCACATCATGGCAGGGAAAAGGCATGCCTGGCGTGACCCCGAGTTGGCGTGATGTTGCTTGGAAAGCAAAAGTTCAAGTCGCCATCGATCAAGCTCCAGCAGATTCAACGTGGAGCCTTTCGTTCCCAGAAGCCTACACGGCTGAAGCGAAAGAAAAGGCTCGTAACTGGGTAAATGCCGAACCCTTTGGCGGTGGCGCGGTCAAAATTGATTCCACAGAAGGATCCTTAGTGCTCGACACGCCTTGCACAGCAGGTGGCTTTGCTGAACGCGGTACCATCAGCACGAAAGTCATGACAGTGGATATCCTCGACGTTCCAGCGGCAGTCTGGGTCAGCTCCCTCGACGGCAGTCCCTGCAAAACCAGCAGCCGTATGCTTCTGTCGCATGTCACCGACGTCCAAAACACGGGCATCAAATATGCCGAACGATCCCGTCGGACGCTCCTCGACTGGGGCAGAATGCCGCACCTTGCAGAGCGGGGACGTGCGCAGATTTCGCTGCGTCTCGACAATCCAGACGCAATTTCAGTCTACCGTCTTTCCTGTTCAGGTGAACGTCAGGATCAGGTCGAAACGAAAATCGTGGTGGGTGCACTGACCTTTACCGCCAATACGGGACTCGTCAAAGATGACGCTACGCTGTTTTATGAAATCGTCCGAAAAAAATAAAATTCTTTCCCACAATCGCGTTCAACATCTTGCCTTCACCACTCTCGTGTGCACGATGCTTCTCGCGTCCACGGCGTGGGCGGAACCGCTCACCAAGACGTTCTCCCAAAAAGATGTCACGCTCAAGCTTACCATCGATCCGCCAGCCGTCGATCTGGCGGCGGATACCGAGGTCTCACTTGTTCTGAACGCTCCTGAAGGCATGACCGCCAAGATCCCATCCGATATCTCGGATCGCTTTGACGGCTTCACCCTTGCAGGCTCTTACACGACGGGTGACGAATCGGATGCCATGAGCGAGAAGACCTACCACTACCGACTCGTTCCGAGTGCAGGCGCGAAAGCGTACCGAATCAAACCGATTCCCGTCTCCATCGAAGACACCTCATCGCACCCTCCCGTTTCGAGCTGGTTCCCAACCGAAACGGTCACGCTCGAAGGTCCCGTTGCCTCCGACGGAAAACCCACATCGGTTTC
>JBBQIY010000011.1:0-14851 GCA_038325415.1 Kiritimatiellia bacterium | reverse complement strand
GCAAACTTCTTCCGTGGTGTCACGAGAACAGAGACATGAATTATTTCGCCTAAATTGGCGTAAGTGCTTGATTTCCAACTTCTGACTCCTGTCTCCTGTCTTCTGACTCCTGTGGGCGTCAAACTATGTTGACGCCCACCCAGCAAAATTGACGTAGACGGATTTTTGTCTTATAGTCATCACCTTATCACAACCCAATCCAAAAAGCATGTAAACCGGGACTGGAAATCAAACATGGAAACGAAGAAAACAACCCTCTGCATTGTCGGGAACCGAGGACACCTGAACGTCGCCCTCGACGACATCAAAATATCGACCGATTGCGAAATTGTCGGCGTCGGCGGTGCTGGCCCCGACATTTCTGCCACTTCTGTGGCAACGTCCTGCGCACAAGCCCTCGGTAGCACCCCACCTGTCTTTGATGGCGACTACCGCGCCATGCTTGACGCTGCAAAGCCAGACGTACTCGTCGTCTGCGGCCCGTTCGAAGACCATGCCGCGATGACCGTCGAAGCCGTCTCCCGGAGTATCCACGTCTTCTGCGAAAAGTCGATTTCGTCAACGCTTGAAGGTCTTGCGGATATCGCTCGCATCCATCGCCTCCATCCCGAGATCCAGATTGCGCAAATGTGCGGCCCGCATTACCAATCTGGTCTGTGGGATGCCACGCAGCGGATTACTGAAATCGGCGGCGTCCGATTGCTAAATGCGCAAAAATCCTACAAACTGGGGAGACGCGAGGCGTTTTTTATGAACCGCGCCACCTCCGCAGGGCTCATCCCCTGGGTCGGCATCCACGCCATCTCCTGGCTCTACCATTTCGCAGGCCGCATCCCATTCAAAACCGTCTGCGCAACGCAATCGTCCGCCTGCAACCACAACCACGGCGATCTCGAAATGACGGCCGCCTGCCTGTTCACCTTCGACGACGGGATCTCCGCCACCGCCACCGCCGACTACCTGAGGCCGGGAAACGGAGCCATCGACCACGGCGACGACCGAATCCGCGTCATGGGCACTGGGGGCGCACTTGAAGTTATCGCGAACACCTGCCACGTCATCACGCCTGAAGGCTCCACCGCCTCTTCCGAAACACCACCGATCGGCATGTTCGCTGATTTCATCCGCAAAGTAAATTGCCTACCTGCCAACATGATGACGGGCATCGATCTCCTGCGCGTCACGCAAGCCGCCCTGCTCGCCCGCGAATCGGCAGACAAAGCTAACTATCTTAACATCCCCGAAATCTAACCGTTATTTTATAAATACGCCCGCCCACGTGAGCGCCCGGCATCAAGCGTATAGACAAGCGGCTTGTCGGTTGGGATGTTCAACGCGAGCACTTCGTCGTTCGAGAGGCCATCGAGATGCTGCACCAACGCACGGAGACTGTTTCCATGAGCGACAATGAGCACGTGCCTCCCCTCAGGCGATATCAAAGACGAATCCGTTTTCCGGAGCAGTTGCCCCGCCTCTCGGGCTTCACGGACGCCCGCCTCCGTCAAATCGACATCAGTCCATCCTGTAAAGAGGTTTTTGAGATTCCATTCGCTCTCGCCATGGCGGAGCAGCACTAGTTTTGACATTGGTATTTCCTTTCGGGGGTTCAGGGTTCAGGGTTCAGGGGTTAGGGTTCAGAAAACTTTGTCGCGAGCTTTGTCGGGAACTTTGTCGAAAAAAAGTGAGGTGATCGAGTAAGCGAGTCGAGTAAGGATGCCGTTTAAAAAAGGGTTTAAGTGAGGAGAGTGACCTAATTGACCTTAGTGACGAGAATTCCCCCTTCGTCAATAAAGTCACAGCGGTCAATAAGGTCAATCAACTCAAAGTCCACCCATCGCCGGCGAATATCGCGATCAGGAAAAGCGGTACAGCGACAGTAGCAGTTAAAATTCCAAAAGCAATATGGCGACGCCCCTTTGAAACCGCACCCATCAACCCGAGCAGAAGCAGGAAGACACCGGGGTAGCAAATCTCGATAAAAAAAGCATTTGTAGCGGCTATAAGAAACAAAAATGCGATCCCGATTCCCAGCGTTGAAACGAATCCCAACAGGAAGTCATGTCCGCGATGCGGTTTCGTTTTCGAGGCAAGCTCGGCCATGGCACATTCCTCCGTACTGTGGTGAACAGAAGCCACCTGTTTCTGGCGGCAAAAATTTCAGACACCCGTCCCTTAATTTTCGCCTTTTTGACCTCGCTTGGCTCCATGGATACACCTACAGAATCTACCACGCCATTCTCTGAATGTCCATTATTGATATTAGCACTTGCTATTGATACTTCTACCTTAGTAGTATAGCCACAACTGCTTTAGCTTAAGCGGCAAAGCCGAAACTCACCACGGTTCCGCTTGATGCTACACGCCTCGCGCGAACGTGGACTGCGACCACGGGAGCGACTTTCGAAGGCTCCCTACTCCGCACCGATGCCAGCTTCGCTTATCTTAAAGCCACCGACGACACAGAACGAAAAATCCCACCTTCCGCCCTCATCGAAGCCGACCGAACCTATATTTTATCGCTGCTTACACAATAGCCTCTCCTATTTTAGTTTACCCCCTGTCTTGCAGTTTAGGAGCAGTGAAAACGCGGTGCGTTGCCTTTGAGGCTACGCACCGCGTATCGTTTATTGAAGAACCGACCGATTCTTAGACCGCTACAAGTTCGGCTATTCTTGCTGTTCGGCATCTTCCTGCTGTTCAACTTCTTCTTCTTGCTGTTCGGCTTCCTCGAACCGTTCCTTGTCAGCCAGAGAGACGTGCCCCTCCACGCGACCGTCGTCAAGTGGGTTAGCCACGCGTATAGCCAAGTCGCGGAACAATGCCCGCATGTCACGAAGCCCGCCGATCATGAACCAAACCGTCGACACCGACCCCACCAGAATGGCGGTAACAATGGTGGTAATAAAGAAATAGACGCCCCAGTATCGAGCAGGCCACGGCGTAACCGCGTTCCAGATCAACACCCCGCAGAACATGACGATGAACCCGTAGCCGATCGACCAGATGAAAACCGACCACGCGATCGCTTTATCACCTCGTGTGTACTCAGGCGTGATGCCGACCATGGAGCGGAATATCCGATGACGTAGCGACGCTTTGACGTCGCCTACCACGACATCTTCTACCGCTGCGTAAATACCGCGATGCAGAAGACGGTCGAGGTTGAATGGCTCCTGGCGAGTAATCAGCCTGCTGAGCCATGAACCGATCACATAGCCGAGGACACCGAGAATCATCGCCATGCAGTAGATCTCGACGGAATTAATCGGGAACTTGATCGCGTCCATTTTCCAGACAACCCACGGATCTAAAGGTTTCGAGGCCGCAACCATGCCACGGCTCACGATCTCCACGTAACCACGTCCATCCAACCATGGGTAAACGTGGTCGGCCCAGTTTCGTTGCAGAATAAGACCCGCCAACGAGGTGCCGGAGCCAAAGAAAAGCGCACACCAAGCACCAAACGTGGTGCCGAAGCGCGTGTATAGGCCACCGATCATAATCGGCCCTGCACCGCCCAACCAGAGAGAACACATCAGAATGACGAACATGTTGATGAAGTCTAATTGAGCGAAAAACATCGAGACGACGAAGAAGAAGATCGTCACGCCCAACGTACAGCCTTTCAAATATCTCAAGTGCTGTGCAACAGGCATCTCCTTTTTTTTCAAAGGAACCACGATGTCCTGAATGATCGTGCTGGATGCATTGAAAATGCGCGAGTCATCCGTCGAAATCAGCAGCATCATCATCAGCAAGGTGAACAACCCCATCAAGACAGGAGAGAACAACCCGCCAAGTAGGGTGGGCATCATCATCTGATTGTAAAGGGATCGGAACTTTTGGAAGACAAAGTTAGCGTTTTCAGTGTCTTTCCCGTCTTTCGCCTTCTTTCCATCCACTAAAACCTCTGGCGTACCCAGCTCTGTACGTAGCGTCGTCAGGACAGAATTGAGGAACGGCGTATCTGGATTGTTCTCACGCGAATAAGGCGCATCGACGCCAATCACGTGCTGTGACGCAGGCAGCGCCGCAACATTGGCGACAACCTTTGCACGCAACGCGGGATCTACAACAATCTCCCTTGCCACTTTCCCCGTTAGTTGCACGCGCACTTCGCGGGATTCTGAAGCATAGCGGCTCGACAGCATGTAGGTGATGACGAAGATCGCGACCAACGACATCATCGTATAGGAAAAACCGTTGCGCCACGAGCCGAGAATGCCGGCCATTTTCTGCTCATGCGGCGTGCGCGCCGTTCCGCTGGTGTCGTTTCCAATCCACGATGCACGGTTCAGTATATTACCGAATATCGCCACGATCAGCGCGAACATATTGAAATCACGCAGCTTACTCACGTCCATCGGATTCAAAAAGCTTTCGCCAGGAGCCCGGTCCAGCATCACCGGCGCAACATCGCTAAACCAAGAAATACGCATGAGAATGAACACCGCAAAAATCACGAAGATCGGATAGCTGATGATGCCCTGCAAGCTGTCGGTGATGAGCAACGAGATGCGTCCGGCTGGCCAGATCAAGGCCAAGGCGAAAGCCAACAGCAGCACCACGATGATCCCGTAAGTCGGAATGGTAAAACCGAAAAGGTGAAACCGATGGGGAATATTGAGAAAGTAAATGAAAAAACGAACCGCCACGGCTGGTCCGATCGCATTCGTGATCATTTCAGCGATGGTTCGAATGCTGGCCGCCACGATACGGAAAGAACGACTGTAGCGGAGTTCAAGAAACTGACCGATGGACAGACAGCGCGTCTGCCGGAACCGATAGACGCAGTAGCCGCTGAGCGCGAGAAGTACACCGATGGGCGTATTGATCGCACCCCAAAAACCGATCGCCATGCCCGCTTGATAGTTGGCCTCGCACGCCGCAACCAGCGTGATGACCGAAAGGCCGGCCGCCATGTCACCCACCGAAATCACGTATCGTCCGGCCACGCGACCGCAGGCGAGGTAGTCCGCAACGTCCTTGACATAGCGCTTAGAATAAAACGCTGCCCACAACACGCCGATCAACGGCAAAATTACAATCAACCAACTTAACCACGTCATGATATATCTCCCGTGGACATCAAGATGCCCTGTGTGTTTTTTGTCAAGAATTAACGTCGGATATTCTATTTTTATACCCTTAGAATGTCAATCCATATTAAATGAAAAACGCTGGAAAAAACGCCGACGCACAGATGAGATCTCGAGCACTGATACCGCCATCTATACCTACTTCTTGAGCCCTACCCTATGCCCGCACGTCTTAAGCCTCGCCCTATGCCCGCACGTCTTGAGCCCCGCCCTATGCGGCGGGGTAAACTAAAAAAACCGGCATTGACAAACCGCCGAGCGTGGCCTATTGTTGCGGCATGGATTCTGGTATCCCACATTTCACTCGTTATAAAGGCTACGACTACACCCGTGGCGTCTCGCTTTTTGTCACGATTGTGACCGAACCTCGCATATCGCGTTTCGGTCGCGTCGTCGGTGGTGCTGTTTCGCTTTCCCCCCTCGGCACCATCGTGGCAGAGTCTCTTCGCTCCATGCCTGAGCGGGTACCCGACGTCACCTTGTTCGGCCATGTCGTCATGCCAGATCATATCCACTGCCGGGTTTACCTGAAGCCAAACCTCGCCGAACCGCTCAAAACGCTGGGGCGCTTCTTCGGCTCCTTCAAAAGCTACACAACGAAATGCGCCTGGGATCTCGGCGGCGAAGGCTTGCTCTGGCAACAGGGCTACCACGATCGCATTTGCTCCACGCGCCCTTTCATTGATGCCGTCGAGCGCTACATTCGCTACAACCCACTCAAGTACGAGCTCCGCCATAATCACCCAGAGCGCCTCCGGATTCACGAACCTCTCGATTCACCTCGGCTCGATGCCGAAACCTTCTGGAGGGGAATTGGCAACACAAGCCTTCTGAACAGTGACACAAAACTCCTCGGCTTGCGAGTCAGCCGACGGCTTACGCCAGAGGCCATCGGCCGTGTTGTCTCACGCTGCCACGATGCCGCCAATGCAGGTTATGCCATCCTGAGTGGCTTCATCAGCCCCGGCGAAAAGGCCGTCCGCGATGCGTTACTTGCACAGCCCGAAGCCCAGCTCCTCCACATTCTCCCTTCGTCGATGCCCCACGATTACATGCCAGAAAGCCTCTACCTCAAAGCGCTCCAACAAAACCGCCTGCTGATCTTGGCCAAAGGCAACGACGATACGCCATTTTCAAAGAGCGCATGCGATGCGCTCAACGCCGACCTCGTGCACATCGCCAACGCCGGCGAAGGGCTGGCCGCCTACTGGCGCGATGGCGGCGCGCCCACGATACTCTAGGGCCGCAGCCGTCTTAAGCCCCGCCCTCAGCCCACGCGTCTTGAGCCCCGCCCTCAGCGGCGGGGTAAGGTGGCAGGGTATTTACCCTGCCACCTTCCGGCCGCGCGTCTTGAGCCCCGCCCTCAGCCCACGCGTCTTGAGTTCCGCCCTCTGTGGCGGGGCAAGGTGGCAGGGTGCTTACCCTGCCACCTTCCGGCCGCGCGTCTAGAGCCCCGCCCTCGGCGGCGGGGTAAGGTGGCAGGGTGCTTACCCTGCCGCCTTCCGGCCGCGCGTCTTGAGCCCCGCCCTCAGCGGCGGGGTAAGGTGGCAGGGTATTTACCCTGCCACCTTCCGGCGGGATCCAAAGGCAAACACAAACAGCACCCAGGCCACCGGAATGGCGCAAGCAAGCTGAACATACGGCCGCGCCCAACTGGCCTCCATCACATTCTTAATGCCGCGCGAAACCCCCAGTTCGAGCACCATACTTCCGCCAGGCTGCGTTTGCAACGCACGCGTGAACACAAGCGAGGGCCCATTCTCGGGCATCGTAACCGATATCGCCTGCGCCGCTTCCACAACCGCCGCCTGCTGACCGACGATCTTCGAAGATACCAGTTCAAGCGCCATGCGATCTCTCGCACTAAGCCGGCCTTCTAGCTGCTGCGCGAATTCTTGGCTAAAGTTTCCATCGTTAAACCCCATTACGGACTGCTGCTGAACGCCTTCCTCAAAGATATTGTTCGAAGCGCGGAGTGCATCGCGGCGGTTCATAAAGCCAATCTTGGCATTCTGCACCGCCACATTCTCGAACTGCACGCGAGCGTCTTCGTTCAAACTAGCATCGGCCTGCGAGAGGTCGATCGCCTGCTTCAAAGCGCGCTGCGCCTTGCCGCGTTCACCCGATTCGAGCATCTTCCCAACTTGAGCAAAGCTCGATTTCGCCTGAACCAAAACACCTTGGCTGATCTCCTTGTTTCGACTCTGATAACGGCCTCTATCGAAACTCGAGCCCAAATAGTATTGCTTGCTACCGCGACCATCCGTTTCATCAAAATCTTCGTTCTTCAAGGTGTAGGTATATTCTTCAGGCGCATAGAGTGTCCATTGAATATCGCGCAGTGGCAAATCTGGGAAACGTGGTGACTCAAGTACCACCTTGCCTGATAGTCCCTTCGCCGGATTGTCGGCCCAAACGAATGACACCTCCGCCTTCTCGCCTTCTGTCACCGAATCGAGCGGGATACAAAGAACGCCGCCTTCTTCCTTGGACACTGCCACGGAAACGCCGTTCACTTGCGCGGTCCACAAATCTGAAGTCTCGTGCGGAAGTTTAATGCGCAAGAACCGAAGCCTGCCAACCGAAAGTTTAACGGATGTCTGAGCCAATGTGCGTCCTCCCAAAGAGAGCACCGTTGTCTGCCGAACATTTTCAACCGCTGCCGGCAACACTTCGGCCGAAGAATGCCGCGTCACGCTCAAGGCGAGCGAGGTCTCAGCATCGAGGACTTTCCAGCATCCCAGCGCGGCGGAGAGATCGCCAGCACCGAAAATGTCGGGGATCGTTCGCGCATCTTCTGCTCGGAGTCCCGCCGCAGAAATTTTCGCATCCACCTTAATTCGGCTTTCACCAAACACAACAACCCAACCGGTCTGTCGCTGTGCCCCGACAACGCGCATCGGTTTCACCGTGACCGGTTGCGCCGGGTCGACCTGTTCTTGATAGAAGCAGGTCGCCGAGTACTCGTTGTCGACCTTGCCTTGGAGTTCGATCAGCCAAGTCTGCGATCCGTCGGCTGCCGCCTCTCCTTCGGGCACTACGCGCGAGATGTTCCGTCCCGAAACCGTCAAAGATGCCCCCTTCGTTGGAACCACAACGCGGAATTGTTTCACGCCGGCATTCTCGATCTTGCACCGCAAATAGACGCGATGTTGGAGCATTCCTTCCGCAATCGAAATACTTTGTAGCAACTCGGGCTTCACAACAGGATCGAGCACTTGGGTCTTGAGCAGAGCCGACCAATCCGTCCGAAGGATGTCGAGAGAAACGGCATTCTTTTTTGCAGTTCCGAATCCTTCATCGACCTTAGCGCTAACCACTCCATCGTGCTGATCGAGCGTCAACTTCACGCCGCGCTCTGCGGTGATCGTGACGCGTCCTGTCTGCCTCACAGCACCGCCAACCGAAATGCGCGGAACGTTGATCTCGGCATCCACACCGCGCTGTTGTTTTGAGAGCACCACATAGAGTTGCGTTTCTCCCTCAAAGCTACTGCCGAACATCACATCCACGCCGCCGTTCGTTTTGCGCCGATCATCCCAGCTCACAACCTTCTCTCCCGTAAGCGTCTCGATCACGTAACCAGAAGGGATCGCGAGATTAACAGAAAACACACCTGCCTTCACCACCGTCAATCCGAGCTGAGCATTGAGCGTGTTGCGCTCATCGCCTACCGACATCGCGATCGCCAACGTAGAACGCAATTCGGGCTTCACGGCATCAGCCGACATCGTCACCGCAACCTTGCTGGCATCATCATAGCGGAAGGCTCGGCGAATTTTCTCCGCCTTCATTTCCGGAGCACTCTGCCACGAGGTTACGACTCGCGTAAAATCTTCATTTCGGATGGGATTGCATCCTGCGCTGTCGACCAGATTGAGCAGAACCGAATCCGCTGCAGCGATGCCGAGCTCACCGTTCTGTCGCGTCACATCCATCACGTCTGGCACCGCAAGCTTGCATTCGTAAGGGAAGTTCTTTGCAACGGCATTGCAACGAACCGACACCACAAATTCACCGCTCGACGGCGCCTTCACTGCCACCGAGAGAATTCGCGTTGCGCTGTCAAAACTCCACTCGGCCACATCGCCACCGAGATCGACGACATGCAGCGATTCAGGAATGCCAATGCGCACTTTTTTCACCACGCCTTGAAGCACCCGATAGCCCACGCTCGTCATCACATCAACAACACCAGAGCGGATGGAGGCGTATGTGGAAACATCGGCCGACATCACCAGCGTCTCTGCTTCAATGTCTCGCTGTTTGGGCGTAATCCTCACGTCAATCGAACTCTCACCCTCCGCCATGTAACCGCTCAAGAGACTGCCGCCTTCAGCATCCGTTACCCTACTCCGTCCATACAAGTTATCGACCGAGGCTTCGAGTCCGCCCGCTGGAACCTGTATCGACACAGCCGATTTGATTGCAGAGAAGGTCTTGATCTTCACTCCACTCAAACTTCCCATCTGACTAATCGTGAACTTCATCTTGTAGCGCCCAGGCCGCGTCGCCACAAAGAATAATTCGCCGTCTGTCGTCTCGGCGGGATCAGTCGTCACCGAAGCAATGATTTCACCATTCATGACAACGCTGCCGTAGACGAGTTTGACACCATCGGGCATCTCCGACTCCAGCACCACGAACTTCTCCTGCTTCCCTTCCACAGCCTGTGGTGGATAGGCATACGCCCCCGCTTCATGGAGTGTGCAATCAATCTCATGCGTAATCAGCATCTTCACAACATCCGGAGAATCCTTTTCCGGCGGAACAACAACGATCTTCATGTCGGCTCGCCATACCGTTGGTCTACCGTGTCCTGAAAGTTCTCCCGTGTAATCGAGCTTGATCGGCAACGCGAGTGCCGCGCCAGATAAAATGACAAGCGCAACACTCATGCCGAATTTAGTGCCACCTTCGCGCTTGGAGTCCGGACTATCTACCGTAATAAACGGAGGGGGTTCAGCTTCATCCATAGCTCCTTGTTTCTTTGAAAGGCGTCCAGCAAAGGCTTTGGCCGTACGACGAACCGTCCCATACAGAAGCAATAAAAAGACAAGCACTGGAACTGCCAATATAAGACCCAACTCAAATTGGAATCCAAGCACAAACAGAGAACAAACCAAGATCGCAAATGCGATCAGTTTCCGAGAATAAATAAACCCGATCAAGGCAACGAGTGCAAGCAACGCCAGCACGACAACGCTAACGATATTCACGCCAGCAAGCCATTGCGACACCACGTTGAAGCGCAATTCCAGCGGCAGATCTTCAGGCATGATCGATGTTCGTGTGAACCGAATTCGCTTGCTGTTCTCATCGCGAGACATCGTTCCCACAACATGACGCACCGCCAGCTTGTCGTCAGCAACCAGCGTCCACTCTGCAAACGTTATCGGCGCCGTGTTGGAACGCGGTGCTTGGATACTCTGATGTTTGGGGGAAGCAGAGTTATCAACCGCATACTGAATCTCAACCGTCGTGGCACTGTTGGGGTCGCGTGGACGCTCAACGGGAATCAGGAGAATGCCATCATGGAACTGCGAAGGGATTTCAGAAACTTTGTTTCCATTTTCATCCAGCTTGTTGATCTCCCAGAGCTTCGCTCCTTCAGGAAGTTTTAAAGTAAGATACTGACCACTGGCGTTCTTAACCGAATAGCGCGCCTTCGTCACACTTGCACCGCCACGCGTCACTTTGGTTTCAATGGTAAGGAAGTCCACCACTTGCGCAATGATTCCTTCCGTCGCAAGTGGCGTGAGCCTGATCTTGGCAACATGCGGCGCACGCATGTATTTCCAAGCAGCGGTAACGGGAGAGAGAAGCGTTGCGGAATAGCCAACGGGGATTTCTTCTTTCCCAATTCGGATCATCGCTTCTGGAAGCGCCTCCGCTTCCTCAGCCTTGAGTGATGCCGGACCCGCCAGCACGATGAAGCCCATCTCGCTCTCCGTTCCGATCGTCGATATTTCGCCAACCGCGAGTTCCCCGCCATGATAGTCGAGCTGCTGCTCGTAGGAAATGAGCATCGTCCAATCGCCCATAATACGGCGCGTCATTTTTACCGTCAGCACATCGCCCTCACGAGCCCAACTATCCATCTCCGCGCACGTCACATCCACTTGCTTCAGTTGCGCAGGTACATGGAACGTGAACGTATCAGCAGGAGCACCGCTCACGTGAAACGAGGCCACAACGGACGCATATAAAATTCCATCGCCAGGCGATACAAGATGGAAGAGTTCGGAATGAACCGAAGTCTTGGCGCGCGTGAATCCGATTGATGCCGCCCACGTCTCCCCTCTGAACCGGAAGGCAAGCTGCGCTCCCACTTTGTTGATCGGCGTGGATGCGGCATGAATCTCGGATAAATTTTCGTGTTTTTCCGAAACCAGTTGAATGCCCTGCGACGCGGCTGCAACAATGAATCCATTTTGAACTATCGCATCCTTCACACTGATTTCAGGAAGGTCTATTTTCCCGGGAGAAGCCGTGTCGATTTTTTTCTCCATCTTGATCGACACACGCAAAATCCCCATCACCTGTCGCTCAAACGGAATAACAAGTTCTAGATTTCCCTTACCTTTATCCCGCTGCTCCACGTCGCCATCGGCAACGCCTTTTCCCGCGATCGATGTAATCGTCCATCCGGTGAATTTTCCAACAGAGACCGCAATCTTGTCGGCTGGTGCATCGCGGAGATCAAGCTGCAAGGTTGCCTCGATGGAAGCAAGCGAATCCTCGACATCGAGCACAACCGTATTCTCGGCATGAACGGCCGTGACAATATCCTCAAGCCCAACCTCAAGCGTACACGGTGTTGTCGTATAGCGGTAACAGCTTCCCGAACCCGGACGAATCCCATTCTTGGCAATTGCCTCGGCCGCCAACGGAATCGCCGTCGCATCAGTTTGCAGAAGATTGCGCAGGGTTCCCGGAAGCAGTCGAACAGAACCACGGGGAGCCACAAATAAAAGTCCGTCTGTCCTCAAAACGCCAATAGGAGAAATCGGCTCGAGAATCGCCTGGCACGGGAATGCTGGCAGAGCATCTTCATAAACAAGTTGAATCACAGCACCCTTGCTTTCGGTCTGCGAAGTGAGCGTGAGTTTCGAATACGTTGCATCTTCGCTGTCTTCAAGTGTCTGCTTGAGCAGTCCGAAATCCGTTTCCGTGTTCACGATGTTCACATGCTTCGGCACCAAAAACGAATAACTGCGAACCGTTCCTTGCGTAATCTTAAAGACAAACCGTGACGTGTGTTGAATCACGCCTGGGGAAACCAGCGATGTCGTTTCGGCCTTGCACGACAACACGGAATCAGAATGCAAAAAGCGTGTGGCCGCGGGCACCCATGCGATGCTCACCCAGTCGCTTAACGGAAAATTCCCTCTGAGTGTTGCGTTGACCGTTCCAGCTTCAGGCTCTGTCCTCTCAAGGCTTCCGGCGTTTTCCACTTCAACCTCGTATTCGCTCGGATTGTATTTCGCAACAAACTTACGCACCGGTGCCATAGGGATGCCGAGCCGCGCTACCGTCGTTTCAGCCGTCGTGAATTTCAGAACGACACGCCCAGATCGGCGCCCGCCCCAAAATGATTTCTCCGCAGCAATCTGGTACTTTTCCGTAAGATCAGACGGAAGGAGTTTCATTCCTTGCGGCAATGACTCTGACACAATCGCCACGTTGTTTGCCAACGCGGGAAATGGTTTTTCAGAATCAAGATCATTCAGAACAAACGAAAGCGTCCCACTGAGGATGCCGTCTTTGATCTCCGCTTCAAGCAAGATATCGGACGCCGTCGCCACCGTCTCGACCTTACCTGCAAACGCCGTGAGCGATATGAGACAGGCCACTATCATCATTATTCTTTTCATAATATCTCCTTTTCAGCCGCAAAAAAACTTAGCCACAAAAAACACAAAAAATTACCCTACAACATACTTTTTAATAAAAAGTATGGGTTCTCCAAAATTAATCAATAGTCCATCGTGAATCCGTGAAGATTTTAAATAACCTAACAGTTGCGCGATGTGCTCCCCCGCTAGATGGGTACAAGCTTTCAATTCGATAATCAAACAGTCTTCAACAAACAGATCAGCAGAATATTTTCCTAACACCGCTCCATCCTCATCGTAAACTGCCAACGGGTGTTGGGTCTCAACCTTCAGTCCTTGTTTTCTAAGTCGATGAGCCAATGCATTCTCATACACTTTTTCCAAGTGTCCATTTCTATGATATTTATGGATAGCGAAGCTAGTCTCTCTCACGATATCGCAAAGCTTGTTTATTTCCATTCTATTCCTTTTTGTGTTTCTCGTGGCTAGATTCTCCTCACACCACGCCTTTCCACTGCTCCCTATTTTTCTCATTTTTGTGTTTCTTGTGGCTAAATTCTTCCCTCACCACACCACACCGTTCTTCAGCTCTTTTTTTCTCTCTTTTCGTGTTTCTTGTGGCTAAGTTCTTCCCTCACCACACCACCCCATTCTTCAGCTCTTTTTTTCTCTCTTTTCGTGTTTCTTGTGGCTAAAACTCTACAACCCCAGTCCCATCAACCTTCGCACCGTTTCGGCGAATGCTTTCGCCGGTTTGTAATAGTCAAGCTTCCATGCAACAACATCGGCGATTGACGACACATCTTTCAACACGCTTGTCTGGGCCGCCGCCGGTGTATGCTTGAGCACGGTGGCGAACTCTGCCACGGCACACGCTAAACGGAACTGCGGCCGCCCTGAAGAAAACTCTCGCATCACATCCGCGGTCGTGATCGCTTTTTCAATTTCTTCAACAACTCCAGTATCCGTGCGACGGTAGCGAATGCGCACCGTGCCGAGAATTGCAGAAGCTGGAGGCGCGTCTGTCAGCTTCATCTCATACACAACGGTAACACCCTGTCCCGATCCCACCTCGCCAGCATCAACCGTGTCATCGCGGAACTGCTCATCGCGCAAGGCACGACTATCGTAGCCATGCGATTTATACGCCTCGACAACGTCGCGATTCCATTCTACCTGAATCTTCACATCCGAGGCGATGGTGTTGAACGAATTTTCGAGATCACTCACAAAGCTCTCATCAATAGATCGCTCCGAGTCCAGAAAACTGTACTGCCCATCTCCGCGATTCGCCATGGCTTCGAGCAGCGTGTCATTGTAGGAACTCCGCCCCACCCCGATGACCGAACAGCGGATGCCACGTCCACGATTCTCGGAAACCTTTTTTAAAATCTCTGACGCATTGTTGCTCCCAAGATTCGCAATGCCGTCGGAGATGATCACAACACGGTTTTCGCCATGCGGCTTGAATTCCGCTGCGGCGGATTCGAAGGCTTTGACAATGCCATCTTCAAGATTCGTCGCGCCTTGACAGCGGATCTCATTCACGCGCTTTTCAGCCGTCTGAAATGTCTCGGGATTATCCCAAGCCGATCCGGAGAAGAGCTTGCGGGTTTTGTCGCTACACGTGAGGATCGTGACCGAATCGCCTTCGGGTAGTTTGGCAAGCAACGCCAAAATCGCCTTACGTGCGAGCGGCATCCGCTCAGGAGTTTCCATCGATCCCGAGGTGTCCAACAGAATCGTCAGCATGAGTGAGCGCTTTTCTTCGCGTCCGAGACGACGCCCCTTCACGCCAACGCGCAACAGGTTATTGGCCGAGCGGAACGGCGACCGTGCGCCTTCGATATAGATCCGGAAGGCTGCCTCGGTCGGCGCGGTATCACCGTATTCGAACGCATTGATGAACTCCTC
>JBBQIY010000010.1:0-15083 GCA_038325415.1 Kiritimatiellia bacterium | reverse complement strand
CGAAGCATCTCAGCGCGATTTTCATCTGTTGCTACTATGCCTTTGGCCGGTTCTGGAGTGTTCGATTTTTTCATTTTTATTCCTTTCGTTCTGCCAGTATATCCCATTAGAGATAATCCGACTTCGTATGAAGCGGCCTAGAATATACTAAATTTCCTTTTGAATGCAAGCTTTAAAAAATTACGAATTACGAATTGTGAATTACGAATTTTGGGAAAAAGGGTTAGGTTCTAGGCCATAGGCCTTAGACAGGAATGCTGGGAGTCTTGTGAGTACTGAGAGTGCTGTGCTGAATAACCCTCCCAGTACTCCTCGTACCTTCAAGCCACCCACTCTCGCCAGCACTCCCAGTGTTCCTAGCACTCCCAGTTTTCCCAGATCTCTCTCTGCTCCCTCCCAATGATGCTGCCTGTGAAAATCGACAACCTTTGGGACAAAGGTTAGAAGGAGTAAAAAATCTACATCGATATGCAGGATATACAGGATAGCGTAACGATCTTATCCTGTTCATTTTGTACATCCATGTTAATGTTAAAAGGCTTTCACGCGATGTTTCGGCAGACTCAACAACCAACGTAAAACCGCGAAGAGTCATAAGGTCGTAAGACCGAGGCGGTAGACTCGGAATAATTCTCTTAATCTACGTTTCTCTTTTCGAGTTATTATTTGGGTTGCTTTATTGACAAATCTTCTTATGAAGAGCTATTCTCTTGATTTGTTGAACAACGGCTGTGTCGATGATGGTTTCTTGCGAACTTGTGCAGTCGGGAAACACTTTTCAAAGAGAGAGGAAAACGATGAAAACTTTAGGTGCGAATGTCATTTGTGTCGGAATGCTTGTGCTTCTGCTTTCAGGATGTGTTTCAACTCAGCATGCACCGAAAATGCGAGACATTCAACAAACCAGAGGCAACTTCAGTCATTCACTCTGGTATCTCGGGAGTACTGCAGAGCATCACTATTTCGAACAAAACCGTTGCCGATTGATCCCTTTTAAGGAATACACCAAACGATTCCGAGTTCCTTTTTCGGAACTGATGATGTTTGAGGAACTGGTGTTTCCATTTGAAGCGTCTCACTACGGTACCGAAGGTAATTGGAGTTCAAACGTTCGTGACGTGGCGATAAAAGTTCGTATATCCAAAGACCTTCCGTATGCAGTTGTGCCGAGAGAGCTAAGGTCCACCGTATTTGCGCGAAAACTTGATGCAAAGCATGAGAAACTTAAAGCCTCTGCCCGTCGAGTGAACGCGACCCTGATATCGTTGTACGAGTTGCAACTGCCGCTTTCAAAATTATCTTCTTCTTGCCGAGAGGAACGCAAACGCTGGCCGATCTCAATAGAAGAATTCAAAGCCTTTGCCACTGCAAGCACCAATCAAAACGAGAGCATCAACTGGCCTTCATACGAACCGATAAGCATTGCAGAATTGGCGGATGGAAGTTTTGAGATTAAATGCATCATCGCACATACACCCACGACCATCCTGGTTCCGAAGTCTCCAGCAGCTTCTGATGATACTGCCCTGAAGTCTAATGAGTAAAGACAAGTAATCTCTGCTGTTTGATTTGCGGTAGTGACGGTTGGCGAGAATTACTTTTGCCTGTTTGTTTGCACAGGCAGGATGCCTATGCTCCCACTGGGCAGTCGCACTCAATCGCTCTTGTAAACTGCATACTTACCCCACGTCTATGGTGAGGCAGGACTTATTTTGTTAGTTTTATAAGTTTTTTACACATTTGAGGTGTATAAAACAACTTCCCACTTGTCTTTCACATTTGAATCTGTATAATTGTGACTTTTTGCTGACATAATCGTAAGAAACTTGCGAATTAGAAAGGTTCAATTATGGATTTTAATTTATCACAACAGGGAGCTGAAATCTACGTGCCTGACGGCGCCGAGACTTCCGTAGCAATGTCACGGGTTAAGACCGTTGTCGTGGCTGCGCACCAAGACGATGTTGAATTCATGGGCTTCCCACTTATCCTAGAGGCATACGGAACGGGTGAACCGAGTTTTGGTGCGGTTGTGATGTCGAATGGTGCGGGCTCACCGCGTAGTGGCGTTTATGCGAACTGCACGGACGCGGATATGCAGACGATTCGTCGCAAAGAGCAGAAACTGGCGGCTGATGTCGGACACTATGCCGCCTTGGTTCAGCTTTGGTTTACAAGCAAAGCTCTGCGCGATGCAGAAAACCCAGCACCTTCCGATGAACTGGTGGCGGTTCTCCGAGCCATGCGTCCTGAGGTGGTTATGACGCACAATTTTGCAGATAAGCACAACACGCATGTCGGTACCGCCCTCAATGTGATCCGTGCTATCCGTAAGCTTTCCAAGGAAGAGCGTCCGAAGCAGGTGTTGGGGGGTGAGATTTGGCGTAGCCTCGATTGGGTCTCGGACAAAGAGAAACTCCGTCTTAACTCAGGGGGACGCGATGCGCTTGCAGCGGCTCTCATGGGCGTCTTTGATTCTCAGATTGCAGGTGGAAAGCGTTATGATTTGGCCACGTTTGGCAGGCGTCGCGCCAATGCGACTTACGGCGATCCGCATGCTGTTGATGATATGGAGCAAGTTGCATATGCAATCGACATGACCCCGTTGATGGAGGATGATTCGCTTTCGCCTGAGGCTTTCATCATGGGATTTGTAGAACGCTTTCAAGCCGAGATTCGTGAAACGCTCCGCACGGCTGGAGCCAAGATTTAAAGGAATACGTCGAATGAAAACCAATCAATTTGTGCCCATGATTCCGTCGCTGTTCAAGCTTAAAGCGGTAGCGGCGAAAGGGAAGTCCACTGAATTCAAATTCGCATGGGAGCGCGAAAACGGTTGCGCTTACCAGTATACGCTTCCGATTCCGACAGGAATGGAAAATGATGCGGAGTCGATTCGGCTTGCAGAGCGGATTGTCAAATTCGTTCTCTGGGCATCAGGTGGCTGGAAACTCCATCTTTCGGGTCCTGAAGCTTTTTGTGCGGCGATTGAGACGGCTTACCGCGCAGGCGGTGCGAGAAGCTTTGACCGCGATATGATGTTCAAAGCCTACGGCCGCGAAATGGAAATTTGTCGCAGTAGCGCTGACTCAATTCCCGAGACTCGTGATTCGGGCAAAGGGACGGGCATTTCTTGGAAGGGATGCAGAATCGGTTTTGATCTCGGTGCCAGCGACTTCAAGATTGCGGCTGTAGAGGATGGCGAAGTCCGATTTAGCGACGAATTCCCTTGGGATCCGCGTAATGCAGAAGATCCCGCGTATCATTTCGAACAGCTCAACAAGGGATTGCAGGCTGCCGCTTCGCATTTGCCTCGCGTGGACGCAATCGGGGGGAGTACGGCTGGAATTGTGGTCGCGAACCAGATGCGCGTCGCTTCGCTCTTTCGCGCCATTCGTCCGAACCTGTACACAGAGGCACAGAATCTTTTCCGGAATATCGAGAAGAAATGGAATGTGCCCGTTCAGGTTGAAAACGATGGTGATGTTACGGCATTGGCCGCGTTTCTCACGAATGGAACGAAAGCGGTTCTCGGTGTAGCCATGGGCTCCAGCGAAGCCGGCGGATACCTGGATCGTAGCGGTTCAATTACAGGCAGACTCAACGAGCTTGCTTTCGCACCCGTCGACTTTGCGCAGCATGCACCCACCGATGAATGGTCTGGCGATTCCGGTGTCGGCGCGATGTATTTCTCGCAGCAGGCCACGAATTTTCTGGCAGGTTATCTTGGGATTAAGTTCCCAGAAGCTATGGGACTCCCCGAGCGCCTTGTTGAAGTTCAAAAACTCATGGAAGCGAATGATTCAACAGCTTTCACCCTCTATAAAATGCTGGGTGAAAACCTAGGACACTCCGTTGTCTGGTATCGCGAGTTCTACGACATGGATCACCTGTTGATTCTTGGACGCGTAACATCAGGAAGAGGCGGAGATCTAATTCTTTCGACCGCTTGTGAGACCGTCGCGAAATTTTATCCCGAATTTCCTCCCGTATCCATTTCGATGCCGGATGAAAAGGCAAAGCGCCTTGGTCAAGCAGTTGCAGCGGCGGCTCTTTGTCCACACGGCAAGTAAGAAAATTACGAATTACGAATTACGAATAACGAATTCGGGACTTAAAAATTGGTATGAGAATGAGAGCGTAGGTTGTGGCTCGCCACAGCCTACGCTTTTTTACTCTCTTTCCTCAACCAGTCTCTGGTTGAGGATCGTCCTTGCTTACACAAAGGCGCGCGCGTTGCGGAACAAACGCATCCAAGGACCTGCTTCGCCTGTGAACAGATCCGCAGGACGGTAGGAGAGTTGCACGGAGCGGAAGCCACGTTCAGGATGCGGCATCATGATCAGCGCACGACCATCCTTCGTTGTAAAGCCAGTGAGACCGCCCTCAGCTCCATTGGGGTTAAACGGGTAGCGTTCTGTGGCCTTACCCGTGCCGTCTACAAAACGTAAGGTGGAGCAGGATGAGGAAAGCATCCGTTCGCGCATCGCATGCGAATCAAATTTGGCAAAGCCTTCGCCGTGCGCTACAGCGATTGGAATGCGTGATCCCACCATGCCGCTGAGTAACACCGCCGGTGACTCCAAGACTTCGAGCGTGCAGAGGCGCGCCTCAAACTGCTCAGAGACGTTGTTCACGAAGCGCGGCCAATCTTCTGCACCGGGAATGATGTCTTTAAGCTGCGATACCATCTGACATCCGTTGCAGACGCCTAGCGTGAAGGTGTCGCTGCGTCCGAAGAACGAAGCGAACATATCGCGAAGCTTGGTGTTGTAGAGAATCGAGCGAGCCCAGCCGGAACCCGCGCCGAGGACATCGCCGTAGCTGAAACCACCACACGCCACCGCTCCGTTGAATGTCGCCATGTCGGCTGCACCGCTGTGCAAATCCGTCATGTGAACGTCGACGGCCTCGAAGCCAGCCATTGTGAAGGCTGCAGCCATTTCGACATGACCATTGATGCCTTGTTCACGCAGAACCGCGACTCTCGGACGGAGAGATGAGTTCTTAATGAAAGGAACATGATCCGGCTCGTAAGTGAGCTTAAAGCTCAAGCCAGGATTCTGATCGTCTGCAGCGTTTTCACGCTCCTGTTCCGCACAGACTGGATTGTCGCGCAACGCGCGCATCTGAACAGAATTTTCGGACCAGAGCGAACGGATTTTTGAGAGCGTTATGTCGAGCACGCAGGTGTTGGCAAAAGAGACGCGGAGTGATTTCTTCTCCGTGACGGTTCCGATGGTGCTGATGACATCGACTAGCCCGGCATCGGCGAACGCTTTCACAACGCTGGCGACATCTGCGTACGCGACTTGCATGACCATACCCGGCTCTTCGCAGAACAAAGCGGCCAGCTCGCGTTCGGCATTTTCGGCGTGGGGCAGGGTGATGACACTGCCACGGCCGCCAGAAATGCACATCTCCGAAAGCGTGACGGCGAGTCCGCCGTCAGAGCGATCGTGTGCGGCCAAAATTTTCTTTTGAACGAGAAGGGATTGGAGCGTCGTGAAGAATTTCAGCAAAACACTGGCATCATCCATGTCAGGGACGTCGCCGCCAGAGAGGTTCCATGTTTGTGCAAGAATGCTGCCGCCGAGGCGCATTTGTCCGTGCGCAAGATCGGCGAGGATAAGGGTCGAAGGCGCGTTCTTCAGATCGGGTGTTACGGAAAGATTCACATCATCGACTGGCGCGAAGGCACTGACAATCAGGGAAAGTGGGGAGACTTGCCGGTGTTCTTTGCCCGTGGCAGGGTCATTCCAGAGCGTCCGCATGGAAAGCGAATCCTTGCCGACGGGAATGGAGAGACCAAGAGGTGGGCAGAAATCAATGGCCACGGCTTTGACGGTGTCGAAAAGCTTGGCGTCTTCGCCAGCTTCGCCGCAGGCGCACATCCAGTTTGCAGAGAGCTTAATGCGGCCCATATCGCCAACGGCAGCCGTCGCGATGTTGAGCACGGCTTCCGTTACGGCCAAGCGACCCGATGCGGGTCCGTTGGACACGGCCACGGGCGTACGCTCGCCGCAAGCCATTGCCGCGCCGGTCGTCTCGAGGTAGCCTGTTGTGGTAATCGCGTTGTCGGCGACAGGGATCTGGTAAGGGCCGCAGAACTGGTCACGATGCACCATACCCGTGACCGTACGATCGGTGATGGTGATGAGGAAGGTTTTATCGGCAACGGTCGGGTGTTGAAGCACACGTTCCAATGCAGCTTCGGCCGTGGGAACGTCTATGAAGGCGATGGGCGGGATAGACTTTTCAACGTGGGTGACGTTGCGCGTCATGCGCGGCGGCTTGCCGAGCAGCACATCGATGTTCATGTCGATGGGGTTGTCGTTGAAATGCGAGTCGGCGAGAATGAGGCGGTGATCACCCGTGGCAACGCCGATAAAGGCAACAGGGCAACGGTCGCGTTCGCAGAGCTTTTCGAAATGGGTGCGACTTTCAGGAGCGATGGCGAGCACGTAGCGCTCTTGCGCTTCGCAGCACCAGATCTCCATGGGCGACATAGATGGCTCTTCGTTATGAATGTCGCGGAGGGTAAAACGTCCGCCTGTTTTTTCGACGAGTTCGGGGCATCCGTTGGAAAGACCGCCGGCACCGATGTCGTGAATCGAGAGGATGGGGTTTTGTAGTCCCATGGCAACACAGGTGTTGATGATCTCTTGGCAGCACCGTTGCATTTCGGCATTGCCGCGCTGGACGGAGTTGAAGTCGAGATCCTCGTCATTGCTTCCAGAAGCGAGGGATGATGCGGCTCCGCCGCCGAGACCGATGCGCATGGCGGGGCCGCCGAGTTGCACAATCAAAGAACCAACGGGGATTTCTTTTTTGAACACCATATCTCGGGCAATCGTGCCCATACCGCCCGCGAGCATGATCGGCTTGTTGTAGCCGTAGGCGGTGCCCTTGCAGTTCTCCTCGTAAGTTCGGAAGAATCCGCAGAGCTGGGGACGTCCAAATTCATTTCCGAATGCGGCGCCACCGATCGGACCCTCCTTCATGATCTCAAGCGGAGAGGCCAGACGTGGTGGTGAGGATTCCTCTTGCTCCCAGGGGAGTTGGTAACCTGGAATGCGGAGATTCGACGTCATGAAGCCGGCGATGCCAGCTTTCGTCTTTGAACCTCTTCCGGTTGCGGCTTCATCGCGGATTTCTCCGCCGACGCCTGTCGCAGCACCTGGGAACGGCGAGATGGCTGTCGGGTGGTTGTGAGTTTCGACCTTCATCAGAATGTCAATCTGATCCTCGTTAAAACTGTACTCGTGCGACGAAGCGTCGCATTGGAAGGCTTGGCCTTTGAATCCTTCGATGACGCCGGAGTTGTCGGAGTAGGCGACGAGCGTGCCTTGTGGGTTCATGGCATGCGTGTGGCGAATCATTTTGAAGAGTGTTGTTTCCTGCTTCTCGCCGTCAATGATCCAGTCTGCGTTAAAAATCTTGTGGCGGCAGTGCTCGGAGTTGACCTGACCGAACATCACGAGTTCGGTGTCGGTTGGGTTCTTGCCTTCGCGGGTGTAGGCTTCAGCGAGGTAGGCGATTTCGTCCTCGGAGAGAGCGAGGCCCATTTCCTTGTTCGCTTTATCGAGCGCGGCGACACCCTCATGGAGCACATCAAAGGTGCGTCCGCGAGCGGGTTCGCTCATGGCGAAGAAATCGGAGAGATCGGAGTAAACGCCTTCGGTCATCCGATCATGCATGACACTGAATGCGGGTGTGGCGAGTTCTGGAGAAAGGAAAGAGCCTTCGCCCACATCGAGAAGAATTTCAATGGCCCGTTCAACGCGACGGATTCCGAAGAGACCGCAGTTGTGGAAAATGTCCGATGCCTTTGACGACCACGGGGAAATGGTTCCCTTGCGAGGCGAGACGTAGAGTGCGTTTGTGGCAGAGTCCGAAGCTTTGTCTGAGGCGCTGAGCAGTTCGCAGGTGCGTTTCAAATCTTCCTCAGAGAGAGAGCTATGCGCATCAAGCAAGTAAATAAATTTTGCTGTAACGCCTATTTTTTGATTGAGTTTAGAGGCGATGGCCTCTTCTAATTGACTTAGACGGAAGGTGGGGAAGGCATTGCTGCCACGAAGAAATTTGATGGGCATAATTATTTTGCTTAAGGGGGGAGGGTTGCTCAGACTTTCGCCTGTCGGAAAATACTTTCATAGTATATATAAAAAAAGGCCTCGCTTCAAGCTGGCAAAATTACCGGGGGTAAAATTCTGGACAATATTCCCCTGTATAAGTATGATACGAGCAGTTTTTAGTGATTCCTTTAGTGAGATTTTTGAAAGGTGTGCCATGAAATGCTCTTCATGTGGTTGCGATGACGATAAAGTTCTTGAAAGCCGTTCCGTACGGGGCGGTGTTGCGATACGTCGCCGCCGTGTGTGCGTTCAATGCGGTCATCGGTTTACTACATATGAGGAGATTCTCCGCGACTCCCTCATGGTCATCAAGCAGGATGGACGGATTGAGGAGTTCTCCAGGCAGAAACTACTGAACGGACTTACACGAGCCTGTCGGAAAAGACCGGTGACCCTGCAGATGATCGAATGGATGGTGGACAAAATTATCGAGCAGATCGAACAAGATTACGATCTCGAGGTTCCAAGCCGAGACATCGGTGAACGTGTGATGCGCAATCTCATGTCGGTCGATCAGGTCGCCTACGTTCGATTCGCATCCGTCTACCGTCGGTTCGAGGATGTGGATCAGTTCGTGAGCGAGGTCAAGAGCATGCACGGACCCGAAGTCAAGAGCAAGACAATCGCTGAAGAGGTTAAAGCGGAGAATGACGTTGTCAAGCTGGAGTCACCGGAAAATGCCTGAGATCCCTGCAATTGCCGAAAATTATTCTGAGACTGAACAGGCAAGGCGACGCGAGACGGAGCGGCTAGGAACCGATTCGATCATGCCGCTGGTGTTGAGACTCTCGCTTCCAGCGATGGTTGGCCTGCTGGTCAGCAGTCTTTATGCTTTCGTTGACCGGATTTTCATCGGGAACTTTGTTGGCGAGCTCGGTTTGGCGGCCATGAACGCAGCGATTCCGTTTATGACCCTCATCTTTGCGTTTTCGATTCTGATTGGGCGAGGTTGCTCTGTGATCTATTCCCTTGCGCTGGGTCGTCACGATTACGAGGAAGCGGGAAAGATTTTTATGCAAGGCATGTTTTTGCATCTTGCCGTTTCGCTGGTGCTCATGACGGTTGGGTTGTCGTTTCTACCTCAAATTCTGACGCTGTTTGGGGCACCGGAGATGGCCCTGGGTCATGCCGTGCGCTACATGTCGGTTGCACTTTTTGGAACGCCTTTTGCGATGATGCTCATGCAGAATCATCTCATCCGGGCAGAAGGTGCGTCTGCCTACGCCATGGTGACGCAGGTGGTGGGCGCTCTGCTGAATGTTTTTCTGGACTGGGTTCTGATGGCAGGTTTCGACATGGGTATGCGGGGAGCGGCAATCGCCACGGTGGTTTCGCAGGCGGTCTCCGTCTCAATGGTTTTGTGGTATTTTACACGTCGGAGTGTCATACAAATCCACCTATCCAATCTTCTCCCCACGGTTGCAGTTGTTAAACGAGTCCTTTTCAATGGGGCTACACCTTTTCTTTTTCATTTTGTTGCGACGCTCACTTGGTCAATTCAGAACCACATGATTCAAGCGCATGCCGTTCAGAGTGGTCATCAGGTCGCAGCGGGAATGGCTGTATTTGGCATCACACTATCACTTTTCCAGCTTATCATGACGCCTGTACTCGGTCTTTCGATGGGTATGCAACCGCTCATTGGCTACAATATTGCGGCCAGTCGTTTCCATCGTGTGCGCAAGATTTTTATGGTTTCGACAGGTCTCGCCTTGATGCTGGTGATGATCCCCTACCTTCTGATCGAAGTCTTTACAGGAGAGGTGATTTCCTTGTTCGGATCTCAAGGAGCTTCGTTGGCTCTCGGCATCTACACGCTTCGTCGGTATGTCATCCTGATGCCCCTTGGCTGCACGACTGCGTTATTCGCACATTATTTTCAGGGCACGGGGCAGGCAGGCAAGGCGTTGTTAATCTCGTTTGTTCGGCAGGTTCTTTTCGCTCTTCCGCTCATGATTTTTCTGCCGAGGTTTTGGGGCTATAATGGGATTATATTTGCGTTCCCCATTGCTGAGTTTTTCGGGATGCTCTTTGGTGTCGCCATCATGTCCGTCGAGCTAGGGAAACTCAAAAGGCTTGAGCGAGAGGAACTGGCGGCATTAGAGGACACGATTCAGAGTTGTTGAATCGCACAAGGAGTCATTAGTCATTAGTCATTAGTCATTGGTCATTGGTCATTAGTCATTGGTCATTAGTCAAGAGTCAAGAGTCATTAGTCAGGAGTTGGACATCGAGGCCTCAAATCGTTTGCTAATAAATCATGAAAAACCGAACGCTTAAATTCATCTCTACATTGCCGTTGCGGGCTCGACTGAGCCTTTTGGTCATTGGCGTGTACTTGATTGCCGCTACATGGGGCGAGATTTCCGTGGCACGCTACCGGATTCGCGATGAAACGCCGAACTATAATGCGGTGAATCTTGCCAGTCGTTACCGGCCACCGCTCTCGCGCATTGAGATGCCGGATGGGGGAAGTCGCGTGGCGCTCATGGGCACGGACAATCTAGGACGCGATGTCTTTACCCGTCTCATTCAAGGGGCGAGAATCGCCTTTCATGTCGGTATTGTGACGTCGCTGATCGCGGTCCCTTTCGGAGCGTTGTTGGGACTTCTTGCCGGTTTTTATGGTGGGAAAGTGGATGCATTTTGTACGTGGCTTGCGGCAACGATTGCGGCGATTCCTGCGTTGCTGCTTATCCTAGCAGTCTCGCTCGTTGTTGGCAAAGGGCTTTTCGGGGTTTATATTGGGATCAGTGTCACGACTTGGGTTGGGGTGTATCGCACGATTCGGGCAGAGACCGTGAAGCATCGTGATCTCGGCTATGTGCAATCGGCTCGCGTTCTCGGTTATGGGGACGCCCGGATTATGTTTCGACACATTCTTCCCAATGTCGCGCACATTATTATTGTGGCCTTTTCACTTCGCTTTCCCGCTGCAGTCGGCACGGAAGTGTTTATGAGTTTTTTAGGGATTGGCGCTCAGAACGAACCCTCATGGGGTGTCATGATCAACAATGCTCGTGTTCGGCTGTGGCAGGGTGTGTGGTGGGAGGGTGTTTTCGTGACCCTTGCGCTCTTCGCGCTCGTGCTTAGCTTTAACCAGCTTGGTGATGCCCTTCGCGACCGCCTCGATCCTATGCGCCGGAATGTGTAGGGAGAAGTTGTGAGTTGTGAGTTGTGAGTTGTGAGTTGCGAGTTGCGAGTAGAGAGAAATCGACGGAATCGAGGGAATCGACCTAGCGAGATGCTTGTGGCACCTGTAGTTGCGGTTTGTGAATGCGGATTACGCCGCGCTCTTAACCGTCTGGATAGATCTAAACGTTATCAAATTTAGCCTGCCCAGACAGAAGCAATCACCAAGCATTAACCGTAACCCTTCAGAATTTCAACTTGGAGTTTTTAAACTAAGGTCTCTAGATCAAAAGAAAGACAGCAAGCTGCTAGAAAACCAAAGCGATGGGTTTTATAATAAGGACGTTGTTATCAAGTTTAGTGACTTCACGGAAAGCGATGACGATAAAGCCTTATTAAGTCATTGGTTCCACAATAGGGGAACCTCGTTTGCTAAATCGTATGAAACTGGAATAAAAAAGCTCCTCCCGAAAAACCTTGTTAGTTTCCTAGCTAGAAGTGAAGTTGTCGGAGAATACGGCGCACAACAAACCATCTTCCCCGAGCTATTCGACATACCTTTTCCTCCTCCAGAAAACCCGAAGTTCACATTCATTGATCTCTTCGCAGGCATTGGTGGATTCCGCTTGGCAATGCAGAAAGAAGGCGGTAAATGTGTCTTCTCGTCAGAGTGGGACAAAAACGCACAGAAAACATATTTTGCAAATTATGGAGAACTTCCTTTTGGTGACATAACCAGAGAGGAGATCAAAAGATGCATTCCCGACAAGTTTGATGTATTATGCGCTGGATTTCCCTGCCAGCCATTTTCTCTAGCTGGAGTCTCAGCAAGAAATGCGATTAATCGTGAGCATGGGTTTGCAGATAAAACACAAGGAACACTATTCTTTGACATAATGCAAATAATACACGAGAAACATCCGTCCGTTGTTTTTCTCGAAAACGTTAGAAATTTAGTAAACCACGACAAGAAAAAAACTTTTGCCGTTATTAAAGATGCATTAGAGTCCGAAGGATACTCATTCAACTTTAAGATAATTGATGCATCACCGCTCGTTCCACAAAAACGCATTAGATGTTATATGGTTTGCGTTAAAGACAAAGGTCCATTTGATTTCCCCTTAGTCTCAGGAAGTCCAATTCCCCTATCGGCAGCACTCGAGAAAAATGTTGATCCTTCTTACACAATTTCCGACGGATTGTGGGCCGGTCACCAAAGACGGACAACAACAAATCTCAGTCGGGGCACCGGTTTTACCGCATTTGTAGCTGATATTAAAAAACCTGCACATACGCTGGTTGCACGTTACTACAAAGACGGGAAAGAATGCCTTGTTCCTCAAAAAGGAAAAAACCCAAGAATGCTGACACCAAGAGAATGTGCACGTTTGCAAGGTTTCCCTGAAAATTTTATACTTCCATCTACCCGTTCGATTGCCTACAAACAAATGGGTAATTCTGTTGTAGTTCCTGTACTGAATTGCATCACAGCGTCAATTTCAAAACAACTTCTTTCACGATAAAGAGGAGGATATAATGCAATTCGGGATAGTTCAAAAAGAGCGATTTGTTGCCACGGATGGCTCGTACTCAATCGTCACAGAAAGGGAGGTATATGACTCTCAAATCACTGCAACCGACGCAGAGGCACAACTTCTTAAATCTTTCTTTGCTTCAAAGGATGAGAATATATTTGTTGGCAACGTAAAGTCAAGCAACGGCGCAGCTACAAAAGAATTCAAACTTTTTCCAACAGGTAAATCGATATTTCTGAATCTCGTATATCCTAAACCCGAAAAGAGTGAATTGCGGCTATATTTATCATCCAAAGCCGGTTTTAAACCAGCGAAAGGAGCTGTCTGGTTTATGTTTGTGAATGCTAAAAATGCTCTTTGGATTGGATCGATGAAAGAGAGTGACTGGCGAAATGAAAATTCACTATATCTCAATGATGATGTGTCCGTTTCGGTAGACGGAGAGATAGTCAGCCTTCAAGACGAAATCCAAGCGACATTTTCTACAACCACCACTCAACACTGGATCCGCAGTCGGCGTTTAGCCCTCAAACGAATGCAGCAAAGTAAATTCAAATGCGAATTCGATAACACTCATAATTTGTTTATCGCACGGTCAACTGGCTGCCCGTTTCTTGAATCCCACCACGTTATTCCAATAAAATTTCAACCGAATTTTCCTCATATAAAGCTTAGACACACTCAATAATCTATGTTGTCTTTGCCCTACCTGTCACCGAGCGATTCATCATGCAGAAGAATCTTATGCAAGGCAGATTCTGAAGAAGCTTTCTGAGAATCGTAATATGGAGAGCTTTTTTAATATCGAAGTCCAAGACTTATATCGACTAGATGCCGTTGAGGAAATTTTAAGAACCTAGTATATACAGGCTTTGCAGCATGACGAGGATGGTATCTCAAAGTGATAGGCAAACGGGATCGCTCGCTGTTTGATGCTGAACCGCTATCAGAGTTGCTCGCCTTGTAGGCGTTTTTAATGACGTTGCCTAACCCCACGACCTGTGCCGAAGGACTCTGCCACAGTGGGATTAAAATGAGCTGGGCTAATAGAGGGGAGAATTTCGATATTGTCGATAGTATCGACACTGTCGATATTGTCGAGATGATCTGCGGAGATGGCGGTGGCAGAGTGATGGCGCTGTGAATTACCAATTACCAATTACAAATTGAGTAAGTGGCGATTCTCGGGCCAGCAAACTACGTCTCACATTCGGGATCAAAACCCATCAGCTTTATCTGGGAATTTGAAAACCCGATGCCGGCCAGTATTATCCGCTACGCCAAACGAATGGCCATCTAATCACAAGACTCTGCCACGACTCACTCGTCCTAAGAGTTCGTTTTTCCAGATCACATATTCGAATATGTGATCTGAGAGGAGAGACGGCTTGCCGGGACGGCTGCGCCCCACCTTTGAGAGAGGGTGGGGGGATTTCGAGAAAATCGATTTGATCGAGAGAATCGAGTGAATCGATACTGTTGCGATGGATGAAGCTCTGGCTGCAAAGTCGGGAGGTGGCGGTGGTGTAGCTTTTAGGGAATCCTCGAGAGAATCGATAAAACCGAAAAAATCGATTGAGTCGAATCATTCGATTAAATCGATTCTCTCGAATCTATTTTTGTTACATTTCATCGAGCCGAAGGCTCGACTTCTCGCACGCCCTTGCAATCTGGATACCCGGTGCAACCCCAAAAGACTTTGCCCGAGTTCTTGCCGCTTTTGGCGGTGCGGCGAGTCATCGACTTGCCGCAGTCTGGACAGACGGGTGCTCCCTCTTGTTTGGCACGCGAGTCCACACGAATGCCGCTCAGCTTTTCGCGGAAACCACCTTCCTCCTTGAAGATTTCTCCTTGAGCCTCCATCTGATGATTAAGCATGTTAATCACTCGAGCGATGAGTATGAGTAGCACGTTAGCCATAATCCACGAGTCCAAGAAGAAGTAACCGCTGGTGCCACCAAACATATTCATGAGTGATCCCTTTTTTCGATTGAGTCGATTGATTCGAGTAAATCGATTGATTCGAATCTTTCGAGTTCTCGATTCTTAGGCGCATCTTGTGTGCCTGTATGAAAGAATCGTACAGCGAAGAAGAGAAGTCAAGTTTTCGGGCTGATCGCAATTCCTCCCCCAAAAATGGGTGGGATTCAATTTAGTTGAATCCCACCCAGAACCCAGAACCCAGGAGTCAGAATACAGCATTGATTCTCAACATGTTACGCACAGTTTCGCCATTCTTCTATGGTGTCGCAAGAACAGGGACATGAATTATTTTGTC